>JBKQQQ010000961.1:0-5920 GCA_052144275.1 Streptosporangiaceae bacterium | reverse complement strand
TTCAACACCATGGCCGGGCGGCTGGAGGCCCTGGTGCACGGGAACCGGGCCGTGATCGCGGACGTGTCGCATCAGCTGCGCACCCCGCTGGCCGCCCTGCGGCTGCGGCTCGACCTGCTCGCCGCGGACACCGACCCCGCCACCGGGCACGAGCTGGTCGGCGCGCTCGACGAGCTGGCCAGGCTGTCCCGGCTGGTGGACGGCCTGCTCGCGGTGGCGCGCGCGGAGAACATCGTGCCCGTGCCCACCGCGGTGGACGTGGCCGAGGTAGCCAGGGAGCGGGTCGTGGCGTGGCACCCGGTGGCCGACGACCGGGGCATCACGCTCGAGGCCCGGGGAGTGGGCAGCGCAGTGGGCAGCGCCAGGGTGCGCGCATCGGTGCTGGCCTGGATCGGCGAGGGCCACCTGGAGCAGGTCCTGGACAACCTGATCGCCAACGCGCTCGACGCACTGGGCGCGGGCGGCCACATCACGGTGACCGCTGCGGTCACCACGGCCGGCGCGCGGATCACCGTGGCCGACGACGGCCCCGGCATGAACGCCGAGGACCGGGAGCGCGCCTTCTTGCGGTTCAGCACCTCGAACCCGAACGGGACCGGGCTCGGCCTGGCCATCGTGCACCGCCTGGTCACCTCGAACGGCGGCATGGCCCGGCTGACCGAGACGCCAGGCCGCGGGCTGACCGTCATCCTTGACTTCCCGGGCGTGCCGGCGCCCAGTGGCAACGTCCCCGCGTCCGACAGCACTTCCCCGCAGGCTGCGCTCAGGCTGTAAGCCCTGCTGCCTTGTAGGAAGGCACCAAATACCCCGGGCAGGAACCCCGGATGTCTGTCCGGCAAGCCAGGAATTCCATCATGATCGGGTTCCGATTCGGCAACGAGCAGGCTAGATAGCCGTGTGTCCCTTTCCCAGCGGCGACCACCAGGCATAACCTGCGGGTCAACCCAGGACGAATGCGAGGCCAGGCGCTGCGGCGTGCTGGCCCAGTGGAGGTAAGCGTGAAACACAGCGCATGGGCCACGGCGGCGCTGGCCGTGTCGGCGACGCTGGTCATCGCCGCGTGCGGCAGCAGCACTAGCTCGGCCCCGTCCGGCACCAGCTCCAGCACATCGAGTTCGGCGACCAGCTCGGCGGCGACGTCAGCCAAGATTCTCGGCTGCATGGTCACCGATACTGGCGGGATCAACGACAGGTCGTTCAACGCCTCGTCGTGGGCGGGCATGCAGGCGGCTGCGGCCGCTAACAGCAACATCACCGTCAAGTACCTGCAGTCGACGACGCAAAGCGACTACGTACCGAACATCAACACATTCATCGGCGAGAAGTGCAACATCATCGTCACCGTCGGCTTCCTGATGGGCTCCGCGACCGAGGCCGCGGCCAAGGCCCACCCGACCCAGAAGTTCGCCATCGTCGACTGCTCGTACGCGTCGGGGTGCCTCACCGGCACCAAGGAAAGCAACATCGACCAGCTGACGTTCAACACCGTGCAGGACGGCTTCCTCGGCGGGTACCTGGCCGCGGGCATGACGAAGACCGGCAAGGTCGCCACGTTCGGCGGCGAGGACTTCGGGACCGTCACGATCTACATGGACGGCTTCTGGGACGGCGTGCAGTACTACAACTCCAAGCACGGCACGCACGTGCAGGTGCTCGGCTGGAACGAGCAGACCCAGAAGGGTTCCTTCACCGGTGACTTCACCAACCAGACCAAGGGCCAGACGCTGACCCAGACGTTCATCAGCGAGGGTGCCGACATCATCTTCCCGGTGGCCGGCAACGTCGGCCTCGGCGCCGCGAAGGCGGTCCAGGACGCCGACGCCGCGGCTGGCAGCCAGAAGGTGAACATGTTCTGGGTGGACGTCGACGGCTGCGTCAGCGCAGCGCAGTACTGCAAGTACTTCATCACCAGCGTGGAGAAGGGCATCGTGCCCGCGGTGAAGACCACAGTACTGAGCACGGCAAGCGGCACGTTCCAGGGCGGCACGTACGTCGGTACGCTGGCCAACGGCGGGGCCGTGCTCGCTCCGTTCCACGACTTCGCCAGCAAGGTCCCGGCGGCGCTGCAGACGGAGCTCCAGCAGGTGGGAGCCGGCATCGCAAGCGGCTCGATCCAGACGCCGACCAAGAGCCCGGTGTAAGAGCCTGGCCGTAAGGGACGAGGATGTGGCAGCGGTGCGGCGTGATGCGCATCGCTGCCACATCGGCGTACGGGCTGACGGGTTCCACGCGGGAAGGCGCCGCGCCAAAATGGAGGCCACGGGCATGATGGTGCGGACGCGGGACTGAAGGACGGACGTGGAACTTGAGCTGAGGGGCATCACCAAGCGTTTCGGTTCCCTGGTGGCCAACGACCGGATCGACCTGTCGGTAGGCCCGGGTCAGGTGCACGCCCTGCTCGGGGAGAACGGTGCCGGCAAGACGACCCTGATGAACGTCCTGTACGGGCTGCTGCAGCCCGACGAGGGCGAGATCTTGCTCGACAACAAGGCGGTCCGGTTCGGATCCCCGAAGGACGCCATCGCGGCCGGCATCGGGATGGTGCACCAGCACTTCATGCTCGTGCCCGTGTTCACCGTCGCGGAGAACGTGACCCTCGGCATTGAGGAGACCCGCCGTTCCGGCCTGCTCGACCGGCGCAGAACGCGGAAGGATGTGCGTGAGCTCTCCCGCAGGTACGGCCTGGAGGTCGATCCGGACGCACTGGTGGAGAACCTGCCGGTCGGCATCCAGCAGCGGGTGGAGATCGTCAAGGCACTGGTCAGGGAGGCGACCGTGCTGATCCTCGACGAGCCCACCGCGGTGCTCACCCCAGCCGAGACCGAGGACCTGTTCCGGATCATCAGGCAGCTGAAGGAGGGTGGCAGGTCCATCGTTTTCATCTCGCACAAGCTCAAGGAAGTCCAGGCGATCGCGGACACGATCACCGTGCTGCGCCGGGGGAAGGTCGTCGGCCAGCGGCCTCCCGGCACGACAGAGGACGAGCTCGCCTCACTCATGGTCGGCCGGGACGTGCAGCTGCGGGTCAGCAAGGAGGCCGCCAAGCCTGGCGACGTGGTACTGGACGTGGCCGACTTGACCGTCGCCGACGAGACGGGCCGGATCTGGGTGAACGGGGCCTCATTCCAGGTCCGGGCGGGCGAGATCCTCGGCATGGCCGGGGTTCAGGGCAACGGGCAGACCGAGCTGTGTGAGGCACTGATGGGGCTGCGGCCGACAGCGTCAGGGCAGGTGACGCTGAACGGCCGCGACCTCACCCACGCCACGCCACGGCAGCGGCTGCACGCGGGCGTCGCCTACGTCCCCGAGGACCGGCAGGAAGACGGGCTGGTCGGTGAGTTCTCGGTGGCTGACAACATGGTCCTTGACACGTATGACAGGCCGCCGTACGCGTCCGGCATCAGGCTCAACCTGGACGCCATCGAGAGCAACGCGGCCGAGCGGGTGAAGGAATTCGACGTCCGTACCACCTCGGTGGACGCGCCCGTGGCCACGCTGTCCGGCGGCAACCAGCAGAAGGTCATCCTGGCCAGGGAAATCGGGCGCGAGCACAAGGTACTCGTGGCCAGCCAGCCCACTCGCGGGCTGGACGTGGGCTCGATCGAGTTCGTGCATCGCCGCATCGTCGAACAACGCGACAAGGGCGTGGCCGTGCTCATCGTCTCCGCCGAACTCGACGAGATCTACGCCCTCGCGGACCGGATCGCGGTCATGTACGAGGGCAAGATCACCGGTTTCCGGTCGCCGACGGTGCCTGCCGAAGAACTGGGGCTGCTGATGGCAGGGGCAACTGACCAAGACCCGGGACCGGAACCCACCCCTAGCGCCCCCACGGCTATACCAGGGGCGGGACAATGAGCGATCAGGCGAGTTCGTCGGGTCCAGCCGCGGCGGCGAAGAAGGAAGACGAGCAGGAGCCGCACGCCTCGTTCGGCCAAAGCCTGAGGGATTCGATCCTTGAAGGTCATACGGTCACCATCATTATCCTGGCCATCTTCACCGGGTTCGTGGTAGGCGGGCTGCTGAACGCGTTCACCAACACGACCGTGCTGCATGCCTGGGGCAACTTTTTCTCGGCTCCCGGCCATGCGATCGCGGCGGCCTGGGATACCGCGGTGGGCGCCTACGTGGCGATGTTCGAGGGATCGATCTTCAACCCGCACACGGTCGCCGCGCTGTTCCAGCAGGCGTCGTTCGCTACCGCGGTGCACGACGGCTATCTGTCCGCCGTGTTCAACCCGCTGTCGGAGACCTGCGTCCAGGCTACGCCGCTGATCCTGGCCGGGCTGGCGGTCGCGCTGCCCTACCAGGCCGGCCTGTTCAACATCGGCGCTGAGGGACAGCTCATCGGCGGCATGATCCTGGCTACCTACCTCGGGTACGGGGTCAGCCTGCCGTTCTTCGTGCACGTCGTGGTCTGCGTGATCGGCGGTTTCGTCGGCGGCGCGGCGATCGGCTGGCTGGTCGGCGAGCTCAAGGCGCGCACGGGCGCGCACGAGGTCGTCGTCACGATCATGATGAACTACATCATGATCTACTTTCTGGCCTACCTGCTATCCTTCGGCTACCTGATGCAGGCACCCCACACCAGCAACGAGATCACCTCGCCCATCGCCGGTGACGCGCACCTGCCGCTGCTGTTCGGCTCGCACCTGCGGATCAACGCGGGCTTCCTCATCGCACTGGCCTGCGCGGCGGGCATCTGGTGGCTGCTGAACCGGACCACCACGGGCTTCGAGTTTCGCAGCATCGGCAAGAATCCCAGCGCCGCGCGCGTGGCGGGCATGAACGTCGAACGGAACTGGGTGCTCGTGATGCTGATCGCCGGCGGGCTGGCCGGGCTGAGCGGGGCCACGGTCATCCAGGGCACCGACTTCACCCTTAACTTCCAGAGCTACGGAACCTACGGCATCACCGCCATCACGGTCGCGCTGCTCGGCCTGGGCAGGCCGCTCGGGGTCGTGCTCGCGGGGCTGCTCTTCGGCGCACTGGACGCCGGGGCGCCGCTCATGCAGGCCGCCACCGGCACTCCGGTGAGCATGGTGCAGGTGCTGCAGGCGGTGATCGTCCTGTTCGTCGCGGCGCCGCCGCTGATCCGGACCATGTACCGGTTGCGGGCCACCCGAGCCGGCGGCGTGGGCGAGGTTATGTCCAAGGGGTGGAACGGATGACGATAGCGGACCGCGTGCCGCCCGTGGACCTGGACTTGGCGGCCCGCCCCCCGAGCAGCGCCTTCCGGCGGTGGCTCGCGCCGGTCACCTTCGCCGTGTTCGGGCTGGTGGAGATCTTCGTTCTGGGGCTGAACGCGCACCACGGGGACGCGACCTTCGCGTTCTCCCAGCCGTTCGCCAAGGTGACCGTGCCGAACCTCAGCCTGCCTGCCGCCGTCACCTGCTACGTTTGCGGCGCGCTGACGCTGTTGGTGGCCGCGGTGCGGGCTTTCCTGCCACTCGGCCCGGCGCTGCGGCGAGTAGCCATCGCGGTGGTCATCTTCCTGTTCATCGTTGCCTTGCTGTGCTGGGCCGACGCGGGCCTGACCACGGCGGTCAACGTGGTGAACCTGCTGCAGGGCACGCTGAACGATTCGATCCCGATCATGCTCGGCGCGCTGACCGGCGTCGTGTGCTCCCGCTCCGGAGTCATCAACATCGCCATCGAGGGCCAGCTGCTGCTCGGCGCCTTCACCGCCGCCATGGTGTGCAGCGTCACCGGCTCGCTGTGGCTGGGCCTGGTATGCGGAGCGTTGGCCGGCTCGCTGGTCGCGGTGCTGCTCGCCATTTTCGCCATCGGCTACCGGGTGGACCAGGTCATCCTCGGCGTGGTGCTCAACATTCTGATCCTGGGCCTTACCACATACCTCTACGACGACCTCATGGTGCCCTACCAGAACACGCTGAACTCGCCGAACACATTCTCCGTG
>JBKQQQ010000960.1:0-6717 GCA_052144275.1 Streptosporangiaceae bacterium | reverse complement strand
TCGCCGAACTCGAGGGCAGCGACCCCGGCTACCTGTGGATCCCGACTAAGCCAGGGCGACCCCGAGGCGGTCGCCAGCCGGTTAAGCCCGGCCTCAGCCGGGCGGCCGTCCGCACCCTGCATGCCGCCCACCGCACCCTCGTCACCCAGTTGCTCGGCACCCCGCTCCGCCCTGGTGCCCTCCGCGAGGCAGGCCTGTCACGTTCCCGGTCCAGCCAAGAGCCGTGAGCGTCCCCGGGGCATGACGCGACCGCCGGGGAACGGACGTCGAGAATGCGGGCACAGAGGGCCGCTCTCAGCTGTTACTTTACATAATGTACATTATCGGCACAAACCAGAGCGAGGCGCCTTACCCTCAGTTCGTTGTTTGTCCCGTCTCACGGAACATGTCGAATCTCAGCCATCATGTCGGAAGGCGTGTCGTAAGACGAGGTCGTACGACATGAATCTGAGACGGGCGCAGTTTCCTCGCTTTGCTGGCGGCGCCGTAGACACTTGAAGTATCTTGTATCTCTTCATGTGTTACTTTCCTGTTCATCTACGGCGTGTCGCGCGAAATTTCGATCAGCCTTGGAGCATCATCGAAAGCGTGATAGCGAATCAGCCGCATGCCGCAGAGCGCGACCTCCATCTGCCGGTGGCGCGCTGTGAGTTGCCCGACGGCATCCAGCTCGCCTACGCCGACGACTGCGGCCGTCGTCACGCCATCGCTCTCGACGAAGCAGCCGCGGTCGACTTTGGCCGGGTGCGGGCGTTCCGCAGGCCGTCTGCCGAGCTGGGTACCTCAACTAGAAACTCGTGGCGAACCCCGGCTGAGAGTTGCCTTAATTTAACTGACTGCGTGAAAATCCGCGCTAACCTGCGGTTCTTCTTGTCCGTAGCCGCCCGCATAATTTTGAACTTCTGCACACGTGGGAACTTCTGCGCACGTGGGACTGCGCACGAAAGTCATCCATTTCCGTCAGCTGTCCCTCAGCTACTGCGTCAGCCAGGTCTTGATCACTTCAGGTGACAGGGGAAGCACTTCATAGAGCGCGATGGCTGTGGAGATGGCCTCGGCGAGCTCGTCGATGGTCGTCACGACATAGCTGGGCGGGGTAATCCAGATACGGGGTTGCGCGTAGGGGTCGTCGCTGTTGAGGTAGAGCTGGGCATACAGGTGGCCAAGGCCTTCTTCATAACCCCAGGTGCTGTAGTGGTCCCAGCCTGGCATGGTGAACGCCTGGATGCCGCCAATCTTTGTATCGCTGAAGAGGCGTGCCTCGTTCATGTTCTCGGGATTGGTGTACGAAGGCCCGTAGACGATCTCCCAAACGCCGTCGGAGTGCTCGAGCACGTCCAGTGGGACGGTAGTCCTCAGCGCGCGGAGCAGGCGCCGGAACTCGTCTGCGTCGATCCCTGCTCTAACCGCTAGATGGGGGATGTCAGTGTCGCGGAGTTCGAGTCTCATCACCGAGGGCTGCTCACCGTCCCAGGGTGAGGTTTCGGTACGTTCGGCCAGCAGCAGGAGCACACATTCAGCGTTTGGCTCGGCTAGACGAAGTCCTTGCACGTACGCGGCCGCTTGCTTACTCACGCGCTTTTCCCTTCGGACACTCCGCTCCTGAACGGGATGTCGGCTACCTGGACTAGGCGAGCGGTCGCCGGGTGCCGGAACATGTACCTGCCATCCTGGACGAGCGACTTGGCCCCCTCGAGCTCGCCGAGGAGCTGGTGCAGCCGCGGGTAAGGGGCCTGGCGAAGTCTCGCCGCCAGCGGCTCCCTGCGGAGAATGTCGAAGACGTTGGCCGCCAGGTTGGCTGCGGCGTACTCATACTCCGGCCATAGGGCCTGGATCGCCGGATGCCGCCACAGATGCTGGTGATCGCCGGGGAACCCCTGGTACACCACCATATGGTCAGTCCGCAGGACAGGGAACGGCTCGGTGCCCAGGTGATCACCCGCAGGCATGGGGGCGATCAGCGGAAGGTGGGCGAGCCTGGAGCGAGGGACCTCCTTGAACTGCTGAATGGTCGCGTCGGCGAAGCGGCCGATGCTTGGCAGGGTGACCACGGCATGGCCGTTGAAGGTACCGTCGGGGTTCCAGCGGGGATTAGCCCCGTACAAGGAGGAGGTCTGACCCCGCGCGCCATGTATGGCAACCTGCACTGGCTCGAGCCGACTCCTGATGCCGAACTGGGCCAGGGCATTGGTAGATATGATGCCCGCGTCCACGCAGGCACCGGCCGGCGAGCAGTCCTCGGCAGCGTTCCACATCCAAGTAGACAACAACGCGAAGATAGGGGCGAGCAGCGGCGGCGCGCTCGCAAGGCCAGTGAGTACGTCGTCCAGACCCATACGCATCCCCGGGCCTCGCGGATCGGTTGGCCTACGGCGGATGGCTGTAATCTTTTTGGACTTCTTGCGGACGCGGGATTTCGGCATCTGGGGCCTCGCTTCGTGACCGGGAGCAGATGCCGAGAATGTAACTCGTGGTACTGACAAAATAACGCGACGAGGGCCAGGCAACGGATCTCTGCCGGCATCATGCTCATGAGCGCACGGCCAGCAGAGCAGGGCGACGGTCACGATGTGATCCATCTCGGCGGCGAGACAGCCGTGGTCGTTGTCTGGCGGCACGCTGCGCTAGCGACGGCGCGCCGGTTCATGGCCGACCAGGCAGGAATGCGGCCGTCAACTAGGCTGTGGCGGCTTTAGCTGACGCCCGAAACCACCGGACGCGTTCGTCCGCGGTACTTACCGCGGGCTTCGCGTGGGCACCTACAGAGTGCTATGCGAAGTGGAGGCAGACGTGGTCACCGTCGTGCGGGTGGACAAGGCTCCTGAGCGGCTCGCTCCCCCAGTCGCTTGCCAACAGCTGACCCCGGCACGGACTCTTGGCTGGTATCGCTGGTATCGAGGGCTCTATGGCTGAAGACATCCTCTGACGTCGCCTCTACTTGCCGAGCGGCCGACTATTCGATGATCAGTCGCAGCCTGCGATGCCGACGACATGTTGGCTGTCCCGACAGCTTGAGGGGCGCTAGCGGCCGTTGCGGTTCATCCTTCCAGGGAACTTCGTTATGCCGAAAGAGCCGGACTAGCTGCTGGTCCACCAGTTTGCACCGCAGTAACGGCGCGGAACTGGCGCCTGCTCAGGCACATCAAGGCCATGCCGACGCAGGAAGCGCGCGAACCAGCCGGAGTCCTCGAGGATCTGGCCATAGATCCAGGAGTAGCGCCCAAGCTCCCTCAGCTCGGTGGCCGCCAAGGCCGGGCCGATGATCTCGCTGAGGCTCTGGAACTCCAGCGCGCACACGCTCATGTGCAGCCAGGTGGACCGGGCATCGCGGGCCCCCGCCGGAGGCGGCGGGGGATCCGGCCAGCGCCTGCTGGCCTCGGCTACCGCCTCGTCGAGGCCAGGCCCTTCGAGCCAGTGCAGCTGCTCATGCAGGAACGTGGCCAGCGCGCTGGCAGGACGCCCAGCCAGCAGGCCAGGGCTAATGGTCAGCGGATGACTGAAGCCACCGCGGATGCTCCCGTCGACCATGACCAGGTCGGTAAACATCCAGCGCCGCAGATCATGCTCGGCCAGCACGCTGCGCAGCCCGGTCATGCCAGCCATCTCCCCATCTGTGCCCGAAGCCGCCCGGACATCCACTCCAGACGCGGGCGCTCCCGGGGCAAGCCAGCCGGGACTGTCCTGACCAGACCCGCGAGCCGGGAGCCCTCCGGGCAGTTCGGGCGCCAGGCAGCCGTGGCAGCGGGGAAGGTGCGGCAGGTAGCTGGCATCCCACGGCTGGCCGATAGGTGTCAGCTGTTTGTCGCGGCGGCCGCACAGCGCCCCCCGTCGCAGCGCAAGGCATGCAGGACGACCCGGCCCGTGGCGAAATCGATCTCGCGGCCCCGGAACTGCTCGATCCTCGTCTGCCGGTCAATGACTTCCTCAGCCGTGCACAGGCTGACACTCACCTGACCTCCCCGATCCAGGACTACCCCTTACCGGCAGTATGCGGCCAGCACGGCACCACCAGCCACCACGGAAAAGCGAGTAACAACCACGATCAAACGATCTAGTCCAGAGATGGGACGGGGACCAGGTAGCGGCAGCGGAACCGGCCGATCTCCGCCCCGACCCCGGCCATTCTCGTGGGCGCCTTCCTTGCCCGGCGTACAGAAGAACGTCGCCGCTCCCCCGAGCAAACAAGGCCTGTCTCCGGAAACGACATGATGGCTGTCACAAAACCGGGCTCCTGCGTGCCAGGAACGTGTCATCTCCCAGGTCGCAGATGACATGTTGGCTGTCACGGGACAGTGGTTGTCCCGTGCCGCGATAGATGTCGCGTGCCAGCCGATCGCCTTGCCGACGACCGAGGTCGGATCGGTCTGGGCGATTTCCGTATCCATTAGATACTTAAATAAATTACTGATACAGTTCCCGCGTGACAAGGAAGCGGACGCCCGAGTTGGATCCGGGCGAGATGGCGGCAGTGGTCGAGGAGTTCAACGGCTTCTACATCCGGCTGCCGTCGATCCAGCGGCTCAGCTTCACCACGTTGTCCGTGCTGCACACGCTGGCCCGGCGGAGTCCGCTGCGGCTCGGCGAGCTCACCACGACCGAGCAGGTCACCCAATCGGCCATCACGCAGGTGGTGACCCGGCTCGAGAACGACGGGCTGGTCGAGCGGCGGCCCGACCCCCGTGACGGCCGGGCCGTGCTCGTGCACATCACTCCCGGGGGTGCCGAGGTTGTCGCGGCTCGCCACGCCGACCGGGTCGCCCGGCTCGCGCCGATTCTCAGGCGGCTCTCGGCCGAAGAGCGCTCCACGATCGCCGCCGCGCTGCCCGCCCTCCGCCGCATCGCCGAGCTCGGCGAGTCCCAGAACGAACAGCGAGGACGAGCATGACCGACTTCCCCCTGACGTCAACGCCCATTCGAGTGCCCGATGACGTGCTCGCCGATCTGCAGCGGCGGCTCACCCTCACCCGCTGGCCGGTCGACGCGGGCAACGACGATTCCTGCTACGGCGTCAACCGCACCTACCTGCAGGAGCTCGTCGAGTACTGGCGCGGCGAGTACGACTGGCGCGAGGCAGAGGCGGCGATCAACGCGTACGAGCATTACCGCGTCGAGGTGGACGGCGTGCCGGTGCACTTCATGCGCCGGCCCGGCGCGGGGCCGAACCCGACACCGCTGATCCTCACGCACGGCTGGCCCTGGACGTTCTGGCACTGGTCCAAGGTCGTCGACCCGCTGGCCGACCCCGGGGCGTACGGGGGCGACCCCGCCGAGGCGTTCGACGTGATCGTGCCCTCGTTCCCCGGGTTCGGATTCTCCACCCCGTTGCCGGACCACCCGGACATGAACTTCTGGAAGGTCGCCGACCTCTGGCACACCCTGATGACCGAGACGCTCGGCCACGAGCGGTACGCCGCCGCCGGCTGCGATGTCGGGGCGCTCGTCACCGGGCAACTCGGGCACAAGCACGCCGACGAGCTTTACGCGATCCACATCGGCTCCGGCCTGAAACTCGACCTGTTCAACGGCGACCGGGCCTGGGACCTGAGCGGAGGCCGGCCCATCCCCGAGGGGCTGCCCGCAGACATTCACGCGCAGGTCGTGGCCCTGGACAAACGGTTCGCCGTCCACCTCGCCGCGCACGTGCTCGACCCGAGCACTCTTTCGTACGGGCTGTCGGACTCACCTGCCGGGATGCTCGCGTGGATCCTGCAGCGCTGGATGAGCTGGAGCGACGACGACGGCGACATCGAGACCGTGTTCGGCAAGGACGACCTGCTCACCCACGCCATGATCTTCTGGGCGAACAACGCGATCGGCACGTCGATCCGCACCTACGCCAACAACAACCGCTACCCGTGGACCCCATCGCACGACCGGTGGCCGGTCGTGGAGGCGCCTACCGGCATCACCTTCGTCGGGTACGAGAACCCGCCGGGCGTGACCACCGAGCAGCGGGTCCGCCACTTCCTCGACAGCGACCGGGCCGCCTGGTACAACCACGTCAACCTCACCGCACACGACCGCGGCGGCCACTTCATCCCGTGGGAGATCCCCGGAGAGTGGGTCGAGGACCTGCGCCGCACCTTCCGCGGCCGCCGCTGATGGGCGCCCCACCGGGCGGCGCGAGGGGGCATGAACCGGGCGCAGATGATCAGGTCCCGTACCGGCGGTCCACCATCATGGCGGACGATAGCAGGGCGTACTGGCCGTCGATGAGCTTCTCGATCGGGTCCTCGCCGTGGATCCGGCAGGTGACGGACTCCTCGGTGATCTCGTCCGCGTCCTCGCTCTCGTAGTCGTAGCGGTCGATTTTCCCGTCGGCGCCGACGGGGCCGTGGGCGTTGAGGTGCACCCAGGCGCGCAAGTTGGCTCCGTGGCCGCATTCCGCGCAGCGGAAGGCGCTCGCCGCAGGCGCGGTCCTGCCTGGCCTGCCGACGACTCAGGCGCTGGCCATGATTCCCTCTCTCGCCTGCGCCCGAGCCGTCCGAATAGCACGGCCTGCGCCCGCTCGAACGGCACTGGCACGGGCCGGCCAGGACCCAGTCGCCGTGGAGGTCCGCCTGGCTGCCGTGGCAGGTGTCCCATCTCAGTAGACCTGGCACACATGTCGATCGGTGACCTGGGCTGCGCCAGTTTGACTGAGACTGCGCGGCCGTCTCTGTCTCAGGATCATGGCACAGATCGTCGCCGACGCTGTCGGCTATGGTGAAGGCATGT
>JBKQQQ010000959.1:0-8185 GCA_052144275.1 Streptosporangiaceae bacterium | reverse complement strand
CGTGGCCCGCCCTGATAACGCGAACGGGGCGCGGGCCAAGCTGCGGGAGGCCGCGGTGATCCCGGTGTCGACGCCGCTGGTGCGCTTGTATTCGGAGTACATGCACGCCGAGTACGGCGACCTGGACTGCGACTACGTGTTCGTCAACCTGTTCGGCGGGCGGATCGGGCAGCCGCTGTGCTACCCGACGGTGCACCGGCTGGCCGCCCGCATTTCCGCGCGCACCGGGATCGCCTTCACGGTGCATATGCTGCGTCACACGCACGCCACCGAGCTGATCCGCCGCGGCGTGCCGATCGAGGTCGTCGCCCGGCTGCTCACGCACCGGTCCTCGACGACCACCAGCCAGACCTACATCCACCTCGATGCCGTCGACGTGCGGGAGGCCCTCACCCGGGCCGGCGTGTGGGACGAGACGGGGACCGCGAGATGAGCGCCCGGCCGGGCGCGGCGGGCGTCTCCCCGGGCCGCCTGGTGCTGGCTCACGACCAGGCCGGCCGGGTCGACGGCGAGTACGCCAGCGACCACTGGAACGCGCAGCGGCTGGGCGTCCCAGCCCGCCGCGGGCGGCAGGCGGCCCGGTTCGATGCCATCATCCAGGACTGGCTGCGCGACCCGGCGAAGCGATGGTCCCGGTTCCGCCTGGCCACCGGCTGCGCGTTCGCGACCATCTCGGCCGGGGCACTGGCCCTGTCCCGGTTCTCGGCGTTCCTGGCCGAGCGCCACCCCGGCATCGCCGACGAGACCGGCATCACCCGGCTGGTCCTGGAGGATTACCTGTCCTGGCTCCTCGCTCAGGGCTACTCGGCTGCCACAAGGGCGCTGACGCTCAGCGTGCTCCGGGTGTTCTCCGACGCCTGCCACCGCCACGGCTGGCTGCCCGGACTCGCCCATGACGCCGTCATCTACGCCGAAGAGCTGCCCTACCACCACGACCAGGTAGCCCGGTTCATCCCCGAGTTCGTGATGGCGCAGCTCGAGTCCGCGGCCGCCCTGGACCGGCTCCCGTTCACCACCACCCGCAACCTCGTGGTGGTCCTGATCGAGACCGGGCTGCGCGGCGGCGATGCCTGCGGCCTGGCATTCAGCCCCACCCTCGAAGACAGCGCCGGCTGGCCGTGCCTGCGGTTCGAGGCCGCCAAGGTCCGCGCCGAGCAGCTGATCCCGCTCAGCGCCAAGGCCGCGGCGGCGATCGGTGCCCAGCAAGAGCACGTGCTGCGGCACTGGCCCGCGGGCAGCCCGTGGCTGTTCCCCGGGATCACCGGCAACGACGACGGCGCCAAGGCCTACTCCCACCGGACCTTCGCCCAGCAGCTCGCGCACTGGCAGCGCGTCATCGACCTGCGCGACCAAGCCGGCCAGCCGGTCACCGTGACCGGTCACCAGTTCCGCCACACCCTGGGGGCCCGGCTGATCAACAGCGGCGTCCCCCAGCACGTCGTGCAGAAGCTGCTCGGTCACGCCAGCCCGCACATGACCGCGCATTACGCCCGCATCCACGACACCACCATCCGCGCGGCGTTCGATGACTACCAGCGCCAGCGGGTCAACATCGCCGGACAGCCCCTCGGCTACGACCCGGACGCGCCCACCGCGGCTGCCGAATGGGTCAAGCACAACCTGTCCCGGATCAGGGACAGCCTGCCCAACGGCTACTGCGGCCGGCCACCCCAGCAAGACTGTCCCCACCCCAACGCCTGCCTGACCTGCCCCGACTTCCAGACCACCCCGGAATTCCTCGACACCCACCGCCGCCAGGCCACGGTCAACCTGCGCCTGATCACCCGCGCCGAGGCAAACGGCCAGACCCGCCTCGCCGCCAATCTCCGCCAGGTGCAAGACAGCCTGGAACGCATCATCCCCGCGCTCGAAGCGATCCCGGCCAGCCAGGAAACCGGCGATGACCAGAGCTGACAACACCCGGTACCTCACCCAGGCCACCGCCGAACGGCACCAGGACACGCTCAGGAAAGCCAGTGACGCCATCGCGCACCTGGACAGCTCCGGCCAGCCCGTCAACTTCAGCGCCGTCGCAGCAGCAGCCGGCGTGTCCCGGGCCTCGCTCTACCGCGACCCTGACATCCGCGACCTGATCAGCCGCATACGCTCCGCACCATCGCGGTCAGCGGCCACGCGCGCCGCCGCCCAGCGGGCCACCGCCGAGTCGCTCCGCGCCCGCTTGAACACCGCACGCGCAGAAATCACCCGCCTGCGAGCGGAGAACACCATGCTCCGCGAGCAAGCCGCCCGCCACCTCGGCGAGCAACGCGCCGCCAGCCACCACACCCATCCCGCCAGCCCTCCGCGACCCGCCCGGCCACGCCCATAACCTCACGTCAGCGACATGTCTCCCACGCAAAACCCGCCCACTACCAGGGCTTTTTCCAAATGGACTTAAGATAACCGCCGTTAGGTGCGGCCTGCGGCTCGTGCAGCATGATCGCGAACGACATGCAGAACAGTCATTCTGCAGCACATGATCGCTTCATCGTGCCCAATAGGCGCCCAGATCCGCACGTTACCCTGTGTCTTGTCTGTTCAGGGCATGGCTGCTCGGTCGCCTGCTCGTGAACCATTCGCACTATTTAGATGATGCCCGCCTGTTGTGCGTGGCCCGCTTCGGGATCTGGCCACTGTTTCGCGCCAGAGCCCGCAATAGGGGGCCAGATCCGCCTCGGAGCCCTCGCCTGCTGTAAAGTTCCACAGCGAGCACAGGCCGGCCGAGGAGCGGGGATGGCGGAGGAGGTCTACTCCAACGACGCCCAGACCGTCGTCAGCTCCGGCGGCACAGGCGCCGTAGCTGGTGGCTCATCCGAGACATGGATTGTTGCCACCCCTGGGGCGTTCCCCACCGCGTCCTCCACCGCGCCCCGGCCGACGACCTTCCACGTCGCCGACCCCGCGTTTCCCAGCGAGGTCATCGCCGTTACCGACACCTCCGGGGCGAGCTGGACGGTAACCCGCGGCGCGGAGGGCAGCACCTCAGTCGCTCACTCGCCGGGGTTCATCGTCAAGCAGGTGGTCACCGGCGGGGTGCTTGGCAGCCTGCGCGATGCGCCCGCCGTGTTCAACGTCAAGACCGAGTTTCTCGCCGCTGGCGACGGCGTCACCGTGGACTCGGCCGCGTTCAACAACGCGGTGACCGCGCTCAACGCAGCCGGGGGCGGGACGCTCCTGGTCCCTGCGGGAACCTACGTGATGAGCGACGTCGAGTTCGGGTCGAACATCACCGTGCGTGGTGCGGGGATAGGCGCGACCGTCTTCCTCATGGACCCGGCCGCCGCATCGGGAGCGGTGGTCTGCCGGGTTGCCCCGGCCAGCCAGATCACCGCCACCTCCAATATGGTGCTGCGTGACCTGACTATCGACGGCAACAAAGACACGTGGGGCCCGGACAGCAATCAGAAAGGCTACGGCTACTACCTCGGCCAGGGCACCCAGGGGCTGATCACCCACTGCAAGTGCATCAACGTCGAGATCCGCAACTGCCTGACCTACTCATTCGACGTGGAGAACGCCACCGACATTTCTCTGGAGTCATGCTGGGCGCACGACAACGGCTACACCACCGGCACCGGCACCGAGCACAACTGCGACGGGTTCACACTCATCGGCAGCGACATCACAGCGCTGAACTGCCAGTCGTATGACAACGCGCAGCGAGGCTACCTGTGCGGCCAGGACAACATGAACTGGGCGCGGATCAAGCTGATCGGCTGCTCTGCGAGCGGCAACGGCAACCACGGCGCGTCGCTCGGGTCGAACTCCGGGGGCATGCTCACCGACAGCGAGGTCATCGGCGGCAGCTACATCAACAACGGCGGCACCGGGGTCCAGCTGACCACCAACGCTGTCCGCTGCCGGGTGGTCGGCGCGACGATGACGGGCAACTCGGCCAACGGGATCAGGCTGAGCACCGCCACCTATTGCGCGGTCACTGGGAACACCGTCTACAACAACGCCACCGCCGCAGCATCCAACCCTGAGATCTACCTGAACACCACGTCTGCGAACAACGCGATCACCGGGAACGTGGTCAACTCCGCGAACGCGGCCAACGCGATATCGGAGCAGGCCGGCGGCGCGACCGACTACAACGCGATCACCGGCAACAACGTCACAAGCACCGGGACCACGATCGTCCTCCACGGCGCGCACTCCCTAGCCAGCAGCAACGTCGGCTACAACACCGCGCTCGCCGCGGCAGCGAATTTCAAGCCCCCTAACCCCTCGTCCGCATCCAGCAGCGCCCTGGTCATGATGGGCCTGGGCTCTACGGTCCGGTTCACCCCGAACTCCACCGGCAAGATCGAGATCAACTTCACCTGCGAGGTCGGGGTCGCCGGCGCATCCACGAACGTGACGGTCGGCCCTCGCTACGGGACCATGCCGGCACCGGCGAATGGCGCCGCCGTGACCGGGACCAGGTTCGGGCTGGGCGCGGACGCGCTGATCCGGCCGGCGACGTCCAGCGCGTCCAGCGCGGTCAGCACGTTCGCCTGCACTGACGTGATCACCGGGCTGGCCCCTGGGACCGCGTACTGGTTCGACGTGGCGATTGACACCTCCAACCCCTCAAATGCGGCATTCATCCAGAACGTCAGCATGTCGATCACTGAGGTCGCGAACTAACGGCAGTCCGTTCCCAGCCGCCGAAGCCAACTGAGGAACCGCCGGAAACACCGTTAGTGAGATAGACCCGAAAACCCGAGGGCCGACCGACGCCATGGGTCGTTCAGGCCAGTTGGCAGGCACGAACGGCCCGCAGGGACCGGGCACTGGCCGAGCTCTGCGGAGCTGGGTATGACGCACGACATAAAGGTTCAGTCGGCGGTGCCGGTGCCGGCGAGCGCGTTGTCGACCCAGCTCCGCAGGGCGGCCAGGGGGGCGGCGCCTGTCTGCCGGGCAGCCACCTGTCCGCGGCGCAGTACCAGCAGCGTCGGGATGGCCTGGGCCCCGAACCGCTGCGATATCCGCGGCGAGGTGTCGACGTTCACCTTGACCAGCTTGACCCGGCCTGCCAGGTCGCGGGCGAGCTGCTCGAGCGCGGGGCTGACCATGCGGCAGGGCCCGCACCAGGGCGCCCACAAGTCGACGAGGACAGGAATCCTGGCGGCCTCGGCGACCTCCCTGAAGGTGGTGTCGTCAGCATCAGCGATCCACGGCAGCGGCTGATGGCACTTTCCGCAACGGGGCGTCCCGGCCGCTGCCACCGGAACCCGGTTGGTCTGGCCGCAGTGCCCGCACTGGATTAGCCCGCTTGCCATGGCTTCATTATCCTCGCTCCAGGACCCCGGGCCGCTTCTGGCAGCTGATGGCCAGCACATCACCGACCAGGCCAACCGTGCCCACAGAGCCATCGCGGACATCCCGGGCGGCCAGCGCCCGCACGACGGGGCCCGGGCCGGCCAGTGAACCACCGCAACGACCGCCCCGTCGACCGTTCAGCGGCACCCCTGCGGTATCACTCTCCGTTACAAAGACTCAAGCAATTGACGCGCCCGAGCCGCCGATATGGCACCAGACTCGGCCGATCGGCATGGCCGTCCGCGCCGCACCCGAATGGCCATTATGCGGGTTCGAAGGTGAGGACCCGCAGGTTGCGATGAGGCGGGACGAATCACGAAACCCAAGTCTTGAGATCTGGCGGCATATGATTTCGCCATCAGCTACTGCGCCGTAGAACCGCCCAGGGTTATCAGCTGCCGCATGTCTCCGAACGCAGGAGGGCAGGACAGGAGTTTGCGCAGGTCCTCCAGATTCTCAATGTCGCCGACGCCGCATCCCTTGAGTCCGATCCGCAGATCACCAACGCTTCCGTCACGCGCCCAGCTCTCCAGCTGCGCGACTGCCTCCATGTCACTAGACCCGGCGAGAGCCACCTCAGGCCATCTTTCCTGCAATATCACCCACTTAGCCACACGTTTGGCATTATCCTTCTTTTGATCCAAGTTACGGTCGTCTATAAGCTCTCGATGCAGGGCGATTATTATCGTCAACCGCACTTGGTTCAGCAGCCTCTTGGCGGCGCGCGGCCTGTCCGGTATATACTGGTATACCAGTTCATCACTTCCTTGCATAACTTTATCTCTGGCAAGCTCCTCAAGGAGCGCATGAATGGTCCGCTTTCGAACAGATCCCTCGTCACGTCCTTGTTTGTCAGCGGTGACCTTCTTCACCGTTTGCTCGAAGGTCGCCCCCTGCTCAAGCGTCTGTCTAATTGATTCGTCTACGCTACTGCGAGCCCGCTTAGCACGCGCCTTTTCATAAGCTTCCAGCAGACGCGCTCCGAGCAGAGTGGCGATGCCCACACCGACGAGAGGCGCTACGACGACGATATCCTCTGGAAGAAGAACGGCCGCCGCCGCACCTATACCAGCAATAGCAGCGGCAGCGGTGGAATCTAGCGAAGTGCGTATGAGAAGCCAGAAGGATCGCCGTTGCTTCTTGACATCAAGCTGCTCAGTCCCAAGTAGCTTCTTCAATTGCGCAGGGCCCGCCGGAGGCAGGTCAAACTGTACATGTACGAGTTTCTGAAGATATTCCCGGCCATATTGTTCATAGGCTGCTCTAGCGCTATCAGATTGGTCGATTGCCGGTAGCTCGAGGCCTCGGTACTTAATAGCCGCCGACATCGCGATCACATGCATATCTGCCACTAGCACGGTAACGATGTCGCGGTGATTAAGAAGCTGGGCCGCGACCTCACACACTTCGACCGCGCGCGGCGGGCGGCATCGCTCGAGATCATCCACGAAGATGATGAGGCGCCGGTCTCCACGCGTGGCACTATGGACGAGCTCGCCGAGTTGTTTACGTACCGACGCCATCGAGCCCCGGGCAGCCTCAGCCTGGGGGTCGTCAATGAACCGGGCAACCGCCTTTGTCCCAGAGAAAATCTTAGGATATATGAAAGCCAGCGCGGAGACTAGGATCAGGGCAGAAAGTCCAATTCCGTGCACATCATGCTCTGCGGCCTTCCAGCGCGCGTCGGTCGGCTGCATCGCGGCGAGGAGGAGACTGCGGCTCTTGGATTCCAGGACGAGACCGATGGCTATGACGAGCGAGATGAGGATAACGATGCATTTACGACGCCAGCGCAATTCGGGCGTCAGCATCGGCGATGGTAGCGGCTGAATTATCCGGCGCCACCATCGGCGGTAGCCGTTCACGTGCTGGGCGATATCCGCGGCGAAGGCGGCTCCCAGGTGCGGGGCGTCATCATGCTGCCATGCGTTGAACTGGCAGATAATGTGCAGCTGATCCCATGCTGCCCTCTTGCGCAACTGCCTGGCAGTCAGCGCCGCGAGCGTAGTCTTGCCCGCACCCCACGGCGCGCTTATGGCCACAATCAGTGGCGTAGGGTGATCCACCTTCTGATCAATTAGGAAGGCAAGAGCATCGGCGAAGGGCAGAAACTTTAGGTGATCATCGCCTTGTTGGACGAAGTCCGCGGGTACGTCGGAGATAAGCCGAAAAGAATCAGATCCCGCAGCTGACTGCTCGTTTCTCGTTCTTTTTAAGAGATGCTGAAGCACGACCCCTCCAAGGTTCTCCCTCCCATCGCGCGGCGGCCAAAGGACCGGCATTGCCGAATCGGGCCGGCCGCCGCAGCGAAGAACTGGGGGTATACTACACCCGTTCGAGGCGCTCCAAAAGTGTCGGAAGCGCGCATAAAGGATGAAACGGGCAAATTATCGACCGGGCGCGCAGAAGTCTGGCACGAGTGTTATGTCGCGCCGTCCGAAGTGGAGCCGTCCTGCTCGACGAGGAATCAGCAGCCCAGGCACCACTCGGAACCTAAGTTATCTCACTGGCAAGTCCGATCGTCAGCGTGGCAGGCCTGGACAGGTTGAGGAAAGAAACGCCTCGCCGAAACGCGTGACAGGTTGGTGTCCCGCCAGGGCGCGGTCGATACCATGCGAGGTCGATGGTCTATGGGGTCAGCGTACAGACTCGGATAATCTGGGCGTCGTCGTCGCTCTCGGCACTCGGCGACTCATCCGCGCGTATTCGGCGATCTGATTTACTACCAGAACGATGGAAAAGGCCGTACGATGATCACCGGAAAGGCCGAGAAAGCGTGAGTGAGTATTCCAGGCGGTGCATAGATATGTGCGCGGATGAAGTACTCATTTCGGCAGAACCGGGCGCCTGTGGCCGTGCCGGCCAGCCTGGCCGCGGC
>JBKQQQ010000958.1:0-2738 GCA_052144275.1 Streptosporangiaceae bacterium | reverse complement strand
GCCGCGATCGCGAAGTCGAACGCGATGGACAGGCCGTGCTCGAACGGCGCTGAGATCAGCGACGGGAAGAAGGTGTGACCGGTCAGGTAAGCGGCATGGCTGGCCGGCAGCTTGCTGAGCGAGCTGCGAGTCATGAACCCGGTGCGGATCACGGTGCCGCGCCCGGCCGGGGGCAGCTCGCCGGCGCGGCCGGGCCGGCACGGCGGGCGGAATGTTCACAGCCGGTTAACCGGAATGTTGTGGAGCATGCCGCTCTGGGTGGCAAGTGTGGATTCATACCAGGCCGGCCAGCAGATCCGGCCATGCCGAGGAGGTTCCCGCCGATGTCGCTGCAGCTCCAGCGTGCTCACCTGGCCGGGCCCTCGCGCCGGCGTATCACGCTGATCTTGGCCCTGACCATGGCCGCCGGCGGCTCGCTGATCGTCGGGGCAGCCGGCAGCGCGTCGGCCCGCGACCGCGACCAGGCCTACTTCCAGCCGGGGAACCTGCTGGTGAGCCGGACGGTCTACGACGCGAGCCCGGGCATCCTGCAGCCCGGCATGACGGTGCTGCCGCCGGGCTGCACCACCGGCTGCGCTGTGGCGACCGCCGACGGCTCGTATCCGGGCGTGTGGGATAACGCGCTGGTGGACGGCAGCTTCGGCGTGACGTCGCAGATCTTCCTCGACCAGCTCACCCCGTGGGGCCGGCGGGTCAGCACGCTGCCGGTGCCCGACGGGCCGCAGGGCGGCTGGCGGTCGGCCGACGGCTACGCGGTGACCAGCTTCTCATCCAAGTCCGAGCTGGCGCTGAACCTGTCGACCAGCGGCCGGCAGGTGACCTTCATGGGCTACGTGGCCCGGCCCGGCACGCTCGATGCCTCTA
Organism: Streptosporangiaceae bacterium; assembly: GCA_052144275.1. Taxonomy (GTDB): domain Bacteria; phylum Actinomycetota; class Actinomycetes; order Streptosporangiales; family Streptosporangiaceae; genus Palsa-504. The sequence goes on along the minus strand of JBKQQQ010000958.1, from coordinate 1,874 downwards.
ACGCCAATACGCCCGGCGTCATCGACCCGACTAACCCGGTGCCGGGCGCCTACTACCGCGTCGCCGTTCAGGTCGGCCAGCAGGGCCGGTTCCGGTTCACCGAGACCAATGCCTACAGCGGCGACAACGGCCGGGCCGCCGTTCTCAATGACAGCCGCGGGGCCGACGTGCTCTACACGGCCGGCAACGCCGGCAACGGCTCCAGCCCGGAGCCTGACGGGGTCATACTCGGCGCCGGCGCGCAGATCATGACGCCGCAGTCTGACCCGGAGCAGGCGCAGCAGCCCGGTCAGCCGACCCCGGTGGGCAGCTTCAACGTGACTCAGCTTGGCGACTCCTCCGACAAGATCGGTAAGGACACCAACTTCCGCGGCCTGACGATCTTCGACAACGTGCTCTACTACACCAAGGGCAGCGGCGGCAACGGCGTCAACAGCGTCTACTTCGTCGACACGACCGGCCAGGCCTGCCAGGACGGCGGCGTCGGGCTGCCGGAGCCCGGCGCGCCGCTGCCGTCCTCCCCCATCGCCTACGACCCGGCGCTGCTGCAGGCCAAGGGCGCATACCCCTACAACATGTGCATCCTGAAGGGCTTCCCGACGGCGCTGAAGTCGAGCACGTCGTTCCCGTTCGGGATCTGGTTCGCCAGCAAGGACACGGCCTACGTGGCCGACGAGGGCAACGGCGACAGCACCTACTCAGCGCCGACCGGCACCTACACCACGGCTGCCGCGCAGACCACCGCCGGCCTGCAGAAGTGGGTCTTCCAGGGCGGCACCTGGAAGCTCGCGTACACGCTCAGCGACGGGCTGAACCTCGGCGTGCCGTACACGGTGCCCGGCTACCCGACCGGGATCAACGCGGCCACCGGGCTGCCCTGGGCGCCTGCGACGGACGGCCTGCGGAACATCACCGGGCGGGTGAACCCGGACGGCACGGTCACGATCTGGGCCATCACCTCCACGGTGAGCGGCGACGGGGACCAGGGTGCCGATCCCAACAAGCTGGTGGAGATCACCGACAACCCGGCCGCGCTGACCGCGCCCGCCGAGAGCTTCCGGACGGTCGAGTCCGCGGGCTTCGGCGAGGCCCTGCGGGGCGTCTCCTTCACGCCCGGCACCGAGGGCGCCGGGCGCTAGCGGCAGCGGCCGGATGCCGGTCCCGGCCGGATGCCAGCCGGGACCGGCATCCGCCTGGCCCGTCCCGGCGCGCTCTCGCCGCGCGCTCCGCCTGGCGCCGGGCGAGCGCCGGGTGAGCAGCAGGATCCTGCGCTCGGCAATCTGGTGAGTGTGGTAGCTGAGCCACAGGCACACCGCGGCCAGCGGCAGCTCGATGAAGGCGCAGAGCAGGATGGACTCGATCCGCTGGGCGCCGGGCGTGGTCATCACGTCGAACCAGGCGTCCACCACCAGCAGGGTGGCGGTAGCGGCGGACGCGGTGGACAGGTACCGGGACCGGCGCAGCGCGAAATACGCTGTGGCGGCGAGCCCGCCGAGCAGGATCACGTCGAATCCCGCCCAGGCGATGTCATAGTTCGGCGAGAGCTGGCGGGCCGGCAGCGTCTCGCCGATGTAGATGATCCACGGCAGCAGGATCACCGAGAACAGCGCGAACATCGGGCCGGTCCACCGCACGATGCGGGCGTTGTCGGTCAGGATCGCGTTCTCCGGCTCCGGCGCCGTACCGACGAGGTGGTCGAGCCTGGTGAGAACATCATCATCGGGATCAGGATTTGACGTCACGGCGATCCATCTCATGACCAAGAAGGGGTAATGCCATGGTATTGCCCGCTATGCCCGAGGCGAACGGCGGGTAGCCCGCGGTGACGGCCGGCGATCCGGTGCCCCCTGCCGCCAGGCGGCGAGGCTGCTCGC
>JBKQQQ010000957.1:0-2885 GCA_052144275.1 Streptosporangiaceae bacterium | reverse complement strand
CCTGATGACGTCCGGCAAGGTCGGCAAGCTCTCTGGCGGCCAGCAAGCCCAGCTCGCGCTCACCCTCGCCCTCGCCCGCCGCCCCCGGCTGCTGTTGCTGGACGAGCCGCTGGCCAGCCTGGACCCGTTGGCCCGGCAGGAGGTGCTGGGCTGGCTGATGACCTGCGTGGCCGAGGACGGCCTGTCCGTCGTGTTCTCCTCGCACGTCATCGCGGAACTTGAGCGCGTCGCCACGTACCTGGTGGTGCTGTCCCAGGGACGGGTACAGGTCGCCGCGACGGTCGACAGCCTGCTCGACTCGCATCTGGCGCTGACCGGCCCGGCCGCCGACGCCGGCCAGCTGGCCGGCCAGGTGCCCGTCATTACCGCACAACGGACCGGGCGCCAGGCCCAGGTGCTGGCCAGGACCGACACGGCGCCGCCCGGCTGGGCGGCCCGCCCGGTCACGATGGAGGAACTCGTGCTCGGTTACCTACGGGAGTCGGCCGCCCGCGTGTTGCCCCGACTGGAGGCGGCGCGATGACCGCGCGGGCCATCAAGGCGATCAATGTGCCGAGGATGGCGCGGGTCACCTGGTACAAGCACCGGGCCTCGGTACTCGGAATCCCCGGCATGTTCCTGCTGGCCGCCGCGCTGCTGTTCATCGACGGTGTGCTGCAGCGCCACTGGATCAGCTCGCACCACTTCACCTACTGCCTGGCCTATGCGGACCATTCCACCTCGAGCCGGTGCCTGACGGAGAACGCGCCGTACACGCTGGGGATCTTCGCGGAGTTCGTCAACTACTGGCGGACGGAAGGCACCGTGGTGGCGGTATTCCTGCTGGCCGCGGCGGCAGGCTTGTTCGCCGGAGTGCCGTGGGTGGCCCGCGAGTTCGACGGCGGCGGCTTCCGGTTCACCTGGACCCAGAGCGTCAGTCCGCGTCGCTGGCTGCTCGGCACGTTCGGACCACTCACCCTGCTCGCCGCGGCAACCGCCGCGATCTGCGGTGTCGCCGCGCACTGGTGGTTCCAGGTGGCGCAGTTCCGGCTTGACGGCGGAACCACCCCGTGGGGCTGGGAATCACTCGAAATGACCCCGCTGTCCATGGTGAGCTGGACACTGCTGGCTATGGCGCTCGCCCTGCTGCTCGGTGTGACGATCCGCCGTGTGCTGCCAGCCATGATCACCTTCGCCGTGATCTTCGGCGGGTGCCTGGTGCTCGCCCAGACCTGGCTGTCCACGTTCCTGTTCAGCGTCGGCGACATCCCGTTGCGGGTCAACTACGTCAACCCCGAGTACCCCAGCGGCAGCTACGTCGCGCAGACGTGGTTCGCCCGTCCGGGCGGCCCCAAGCTCAACCCGATGACCGTGTACGCGCAGCTGCCAAACGTCCCGCAGCCGCAGCAGGTTCGCTGGCTCACGCAGCATCATCTCACCGAATGGATCGCCTACCAGCCGCACAGCCACCTGGTCTGGCTCGCGCTCGCCCGCAACGGCATCCTCGTCGCGATCGCCGCCCTCGCCGTCCTCGCCTCGGTCTGGTGGCTCCGCAAGCACCCGGCCGAATGAAATCCGGCTCAGCAGACGCTCTACGGAGATAACACGGATCACAATCGGCACCATGGATGTGCACCTCGCAGAGCCAGGCACCGAGGTCAGGCATCCGGCGTCATCCTGGCGCACCAACTTTTCGGCGTGACCAGCGACGTGCGCGCGGGCCCTGGCCGGGAAAGCCGGCTCCGGCATAAATAGTCTGAGCTGTGCTCGCGCCAGAGCAGTCTGGTATCGGGTACGAAGCGGTCCCGTAGTGACGCCACTGCGGAGGGAATGTACGTAGGGCAGTGTCCGGGAGGGACTTGAACCCGCATGCCTGTGACCTGCGATGTTGCACATCTGACCGATGCTTGGAATGAATATGACCAGGTCAGAGACTTGCATGTGTGTCCGAGGGGCGAATACACCAAAAGGCCAATACGTCGCACCGCTCCTGACCAGCGAATTCGCGCTTGACGCTGTGGCAGGTGGGCGGTGAGCGGGACCGACTGCACCAAAAAGCCCATGCCTGTCCAAGACGATGTTCTCGCTGTTCAGCGGTAATGCGCAATGACTACAGCCGATCGCGTCATCAGGTCATCGACGCGCCGCGCATGTACGCCTACTGGCCGTGGCCCGGGACCTCGGTGAAATCAGGCGCCACGAGATTCCGGGCCTCCTCAAGGGCGTACTGGGCGTCACTGACGAGAATCCGCTCTTGTTCGATGCGCAGGTATTTTCCGCCGGTGAGCTCCAGCGCGGCGAGTGCGCTGGCTTCCGCCAGGGTCAGCGTCGAGTCGGGTTGGTCGTACCGGTCGAGGTCTTCTTCGACGCCCAGCGGCCGGTAGGCCTCGATGGCTCCCGACGCCATTAGCAGTGATCTGAGCCGTGAGATCATGCTGCGGGCGCGGGAGAGGAGGGTGAAGCCGTGTCGGTCGAGGTCTCCCCAGTACCAGCAGTGGTCGTGGCGGATCCATGGCAGGCGGCTGAGGACGTCGAGGTGATTGCCTAGGGAGTGGATGACCACCAGCCCAGCCGTGTCGCTCCAGGCGAGGGCGGGTTCCTTGTTCTCCACGATAAGGATTGCGTCGGGGCGGATCTGGAGCCCGGCTAGCTCGTCCACCGGGGCGCTGATCTGTCTCAGGCCACCGACAGCGGCCCGCAGGACAGGATCGGCAAGGATCACGCTGATCTCGCGGGGCAGCGGCCGCAGCCCGAGGGCATCTAGGTCGTCGGCGGGGATGTCGACGGGGTCGGCGTCCCCGGTCGACTCGGTGGACTCACTGGAGTCGGTGGGGGTGCCAAGGCAGGCGAGGACCATGCCGCGGTGCCGGGCGAGCCACTTGGTGTGCATGCCAGGCACCGGCACG
>JBKQQQ010000956.1:0-7311 GCA_052144275.1 Streptosporangiaceae bacterium | reverse complement strand
GGCGCTCTGGCCGCAGATCTGTGGCCGGCCGCTGGCGATCGCCCGGCGGCGGGCAGCGAAGCTTACCGGGAATCCGCTAGCTCGCGGGAGAAGGCAGGGAGGAACAGGAATGCTCGTCACCACCACCCCCGGCATTGAGGGCCGCTCCGTGATCGAATACCTCGGCGTCGTCACCGCCCAGGGCGTGCTCGGCGTGAACGCATTCAAGGACGTGAGCGCCGGCGTGCGCAATATTTTCGGCGGCCGGGCCAAGTCCTACGAGAACGAACTGGCCGGCGGGGTCAGCGATGTGCTGGCCGAGATAGAGCAGCAGGCGGCCAAGCTGGGCGCCGATGCGGTTGTCGGGGTCGACATCGACTACGAGAGCGTAGGGGACAACATGCTGATGGTCAGCGCCTCCGGGACGGCGGTGAAGCTGGGCTAACAGCCCGGCCGGGAGCTGCTGTGGGTAGCCCTCCGCGTGCCGTAACAGCCGGTTCGGCTCGTCAGGACAGCCGGATAACAGATCGAGACCCGCGCCGAAAGGCGGATCTCGCACGGTGGCCGTGGCGAGCGATCACGACGCGGTGTGGTGGACACTCCGGAGCGTGAGTGCGCTGCCGAATACGTCGCTGCTCCCGCCAGCACGTCTGTGCTCGTGCGGTAAGCAACCCGTCATCCGATGCTGCGTGCCAGCCCTCAGGTTGCGCGAGTTTGCCCGGTACGGCCGGAGGGTCTGGGATGTGGTTATTCCGGGCTGCCCCGCGTTAGGGTCATGCCGTGGCAGACAGCGATGACTGGCGCGTCACCATCTCCGTGAGCTATGCGCAAGCCGGACAGGCGCAGCAGTCCTTTTCCTTGCGTCAGGTAGAAGAAGACATCCGTCGCCAGGTCGGCCGTGGCATTGTCGTGGGCGCGGGAGAAGCGCAGATCTTCCTGTATGCAGGCACCGAGGCCGCCGCCGGGGACGCCGAGCGGATCGCCCGCGACGTGCTGGCCGGGCACGGCATGGCGGCGGAGTCCGCCTTGCACCGCTGGCACCCGATCGAGGAGCGGTGGGAGACCCCGGACGTCCCGATGCCGCAGACTAAAGCCGAGCGCCAGGCGGAGCACCAGCGGCTTGTGGACGCTGAGGCCGCCGAGTCGCTGGCCACGGGTGTCGCCCAGTGGGAGGTCCGGGCAGAGCTCGGCTCGCACCGCCAGGCGGTCGCACTGGCGCGCAAGCTGGAAAGCGAAGGCCGGGCGGTCGTGCGGCGCTGGAAGTTCCTCATCGTCGGGGCCAGTGACGAGGATGAAGCCCGGGAACTCGCCGGACAGATCAGGCAGGAGGCACCGCCCGATGCCGCGGTCATGGTCGAGCAGGCCGGACTGGGCTGGCCGTTCCCGCCCTCCTGATTGCAGGGGTGCAGCGCATGCACGCACCCTGTCTGCATGCCCACTCCCCTATGCGCTCCACGGCCCAATGCTGCGGTGTCTACCGAGGGTTGACGGCGTCTGCACATGCCTGGCCGGAGCCGCTTGAGGAGAACCTGGGCTGCCTCCGCTTACGCCCAAAGCGGTCCGGCGCCGGGGAAGACGAGGATGCCGGGCCACCCGCGACATCCTTCATGGCGGTACCGGCATGTGTGCGGGCCCCAGTCCTCGCCGGGCGCCACCACCGCAGCCGCTAATTGCCTGGAGCAGGGAACGCCGACCCCGGCGAACCGGGTCCGGTAGAGGCTGTCACCGTGGGCAGGCTCGGCAAACAGGCATACGGTCAGGGCTCTTTGTATTTGCGGCGACCCGCACCCGATCGCCGACTCGGCGCGGACGGCAATCGGGTTTGGTGCGCCATGCGCCGCCGGCAGAACGCCCAGTTCTGGCTGATGCTCCAGGCGGGACCTCCTTATTGCAGATGGTGCTGGGCAGATGGGATAGCGTGCCGGTTGTGGCGCTGGCTCGTGACGATCCGGTGATGGCTGTCAGGCAGACCTACCGGCTGCCCGCCTGGCGCGAGGCGCGAGGCGCGGGGTCGGCCGGCGGCCCGTGAGGCGCTGGCCGGCTCGGTCGCTGATGATGCAGTGTCACGGGTTTCATCGGTACCGCTGCCGCCGGGCAAGCGCCAGTCAGACCTGCTGTTCGCTGCCGTGCGCTACCTCCTCGGTGCCCCACCCGGCATCCAGCAGCTACGCGATCTGATCAGCCAGTTCCGGGCGGAACTGGCACGGGTGGCGCTGGCCCTGCGCCGACCGCGAGGATCCCACTCGCCGTCCAGGGCGGCGGACATTTGCACTGGCGCCGACAGTGGCGCGCATGTCGTCCGGCTCAGAGGTCCTGCGGGGCTCGGCTGGGGTCGCGCCTCAGGGCTGGGTGTGCTGCTAGCCCGCCGGGGCAGCCTCGTCCCCGGCGGCCTGATGGTACAGCTGCTCCACCTGCTCACCGAGGTACGGGCTGTAGGAGATGGCCGCGGTGCTGCCGCCTTCCTGGTAGCCGCCGATCACTCCCACGATGGTGCCGGTTCCCGTCTGCGGGTCGACGTCGGTGACCCAGGGGCTGCCGCTGGTGCCGCCGGTGAACCCGTCGCACTCGAACCGCAGCTGGGACGGGCTCTGCTGCGATGTCCAGCCGGTGCAGGTGATCGGGGCATCGGCGCTGGCCGGGTAGCCGGTGACCCCGACCTGGTTCCGGTATCCGGGGTCGACGCCGAGCTGGTCGGCACCCAGCACTTCTTCGATGTTCTTCCCGTCGTCAGGCTTGAGCACGACGAAGCCCACGTCGAAGTCGGGATCAGAGGAGTGCATCCACTGCGGCGCGACAACCAGCCGCGCGGGTGTCCAGATGCCGGAGGGCGCCCGGCCGTCCCGGTAGCCGGGGATGAACACGATGTCCTGGCGGTAGCCGCCGCCCTTGCCGCCGTTGATGCAGTGCGCAGCGGTGATCAGCAGGTCCCGTCCCGGGCTGGCCACCACGCTGGCCGTGCAGAAATGGTTGCCGCTGGCGTCGTTTTCGAACAGCGCCCCGACACGCACCCCCGGCGTGGACGGAGGCACGGAGGCCGACGGTCCGGGCTGGTACCCGGGTTCCCGCCACGGCGTGGCGGCCAGCAGCCGGGACTGCGTCCAGTAACCGGCCGGCCCGCCGCTGGCAGCAGGCGGATGGCTCGCCGCCGGCGCCGATGAGCACCCGCCAGCGGCCGCCGCACCGGCCACGGCGATCACGACGGCCAGCATGCGCAGTTTCATGCAGACCCTCATGTACTGCCTCGCTCACCCGCGCCATGCGAGCGCTGTCCCAGTTACGTTCTACCCGATGCCCTGGGGCTTCCCGCACACTCTGACCATATCTGGGCGGCCAGTGCCTCCGATCGGCATATAGCCGATATCCGCTCAGATCGATCGGCGTATAGCCGATGTCCGCTTAGGCGGTTACACGTGCGCGTGCTTGACGCATACCAATTACGCTTCGTGACCTGCTGGGCCGCTTGCCGGGGACCCGTGCGGGCAGCAGCCAGAATACGGTCCTGATGCGTGGCGCAGGTTCGGGCATCCTCAAGGCATGGGAACCGGCGGGCGCCCGGGCTGCGGCGTGTGCGCCGCCGCGGACGTGCATTACCTGAGCACCGGCGGCGCCCGGGCGGCAGCCGTGCTGGCCGCCGACGCCGCGTTCGCGCACGTGCTGGCCGAACGCACTGCGGTGGTGGCCCGGGTGCCTGCCTGCCGGCCGGGCGAGTTCTACCTGCGCGAACTCCCGCGTGCAGGGCAGCGATATCTCCCCGTGAGGTTGGCGCTGCGTGGATGGCCAGCATCACAAGGAGACCTTTGGCGCCGGTGTAGCCGTGCTGGCTGCGATCGCGGACACGAGGCTAGCGGCCGTGACTGGCCTGCAGGCGCGACGTCCCGACTCTGGGCCCCCGACCCGGCGTGACCGCAATGATGGACTGTCAGTGCTGCTATCGGACTTCTGCCCGGCTACTTTGGCAGGGGCTGGTAGCTGACCGTGACCAGGCTGACCCGGACGTCGAGGCCGGCCAGGCCGGCCGCATCGAGATCCTGGCGGAGAACAGCGAGGCCGGGAGCAGGGCTCGGTCCTGTTGCGTCGACCAGCACCCGGTCACCGGTGGCGGTGACGCCGATCACCGACCAGCCCGCGTCGTTGGCCCAGTGCTCGGCCACCGCCTGCACGTCGCTTTGCCGGATCGTGGTCTTGTCAACCCGGTCCGAGTTGATCCACAACGGGACGAGCACCGCCCCCAGCAGGAGGACGATGACGACCACGCCGACGGGGCGGTGGAACGCCGCATTGGTCGCCTGGCCGGAGACCCGGCTGACCCGGTACAGGGCCATCACCACGATGCCGCTCGCCAGGATGGCAACGACGTTCGTAGCGAACAGCAACAGCGCCCCCAGGCACTGACCGGGCGCCCCCGACTGGAGGGTCAGGCCGGCCACGGCCAGCGGCGGCACCAGCGAGATGGCGATGGCCACGCCGGGCAGGGTGTCGGAGATATCCGGCCGGGCCAGCGCGACGGCGCCCACCGACCCGGTGGCCAAGGCGGCCACCAGGTCCACGAGCCGGGGGGTGACCCGGGCGGCTACCTGGCTGTTCGTGGCGGCTGTCACCGGGTAGGGCACGACATGGCCCAGCAGCCAGCTCACTGCGACCACGGCGGCGGCACCCGCGGCGAGCAGCAGCAGGCACCGGCCCAGGTTGGTCCGGTCCGCTAGCACCACACCCAGCACCACCCCCAGGATCGGGGTCATCAGCGGGGCGATGATCATGGCGCCGATCACCGTGGCCGTGGAGTCGCTCACCACGCCCGCCGTTGCGATCACCGCAGACAGCAGCAGCAAGAGCCAGTAGCGGCTCAGGCGGCGTTTGCGTTCCGGGCCTTCGAAGAAGACCTGATCGCGCATCTGCTCGATGTCAACTTGGGTAACGCTGGTCACCACCGTCTCCCCTCCTGCCTGCGCTCACTCAGGCCGCCCGGAACGATCAATACCTGGCCGCCAGCCCAAATGCCAGGTCCTCCGGCGACCCGGGCAGAGGTCCGATAGCGGCGCTGACAGTCCATCATTGCGGTCACGCCGACTCGGGGACCCAGACCCGGGACGTCGCGCCTGCAGGCCAGTCACCGGGCAGGAAGATGGTGCCGTGCGGTGGGTGGCGATCCGGTACGGCGATGACCACATCCACATCGTCGCCATGCTGGCCCGCCAGGACGGGCGCCGTCCCCGCGTGCGCAACGACCGGTACCGGCTCCGGGAGGCCTGCCTGGCCGCCGTGGAGCGCTACGGGCTACGCCACACTGCTCCGGGGGACCGCACAGCTGCCCGCCGGCCCGCCCGGGCTAGACTGAGAAGGCCGACCGGCGGGGTCTGGAGGAGGCCCCAGGATCACCCTGCGCCGCGCTGGGCAGCCGGATCCTCCGCCGGGCTGGTCTGCGTGTCGGCCGTCATGATGCCCGCCCCGGATCACAGGCGATCGCCAGCACAGCTCGAAACCGGCGAACCGGGACGATCTCGGCCGTCTCGTTCGGCTCATAGCCGGTGGCCGCACCGGACCGTGGCCGCATGCTGCGTGATTCCGGCCTCGGGCTCCTGGCTGGGCGGTTTGTGGCCGACATCATTGCGCTCTCCTGGCGAGGATCGCGAAACCTTGACTACCTACAGCCTGTCGAGTTCTCCCGAGGCATCATCACCCCTTCACGGGTGATCCTGTTCGCTTCCGGGATCGTGATGTCAGCGTGCCAGCATCAGCTTGCCGATCATGATCGGCCGCCCTGGCCTCATCGAGCACCAGGACGTCATTCTCACGGGCGTCTTTCCGCGGAGCGTTCGGCAGATCGCTGGCGGCAGCCGGGAGAATGTGACGGCGCGGCGGGACAATCAGTAAACGGCCGATGAATGATTCATGAACGACTAGTGTCCGGCAATCGCGGACGCCGGTCACGCTAGTCTGTTCACCAAGCCTATTTCTGCAGTGCCTGAAAGGCCGACAGGAATGGACGGAATTCACCCCCGGAAGGGTGACGCATCCGGGTAGCGGCCCACGCAGAATCGGGAAGCGATCGGTCTCGGACAGGGGCGGAGACTTCGAGCAGTGATCTGCTGAGCGCGCGCGGCGCAACCTCGCCATCTGACGCCGTCCTGCCGGTGACTACTTCTACCGGGGCGCCCGCATCCGGGGTGGCGGCGGGCACCGACGGACCCGTGTGGCACACGCTGAGCGCCGACCGGCGCCGGCGTCGCGTTCGATTGCCATGCGGTAGGCATGCTCGACGGCGCGAAGACGGGTGGCTATCCAGGTCTCGCAGGCGGCGATGGCCTGGCGGTTTGCGGCGGCCGTAGGAGCCTTCGGGCAGGCTCTGGACCACGGCGACCGACCAGCACGACTCCGACGCCTCATACGCGGCCGTCAGGGACTACATCCGGAGCCGCCGTCTTGCCGGGCAGCCGGACCGCCCAGAGGTCAAATCACGACGAACGACCAGGTCCAGCGCAGCGACGACTCCGAGGCTGACGCCTCACACTGAACCTGGCCCGCGAACGCCGTTCACCGCAGCGATGGCCCACCCGGCAACAGCGGGCAAGGGAAGCCGGGGACCTCCAGGCACCCGATTGCCGTCAGTGTCAGGCGGAACAAGGACTGCCCGGCTAGCTTGGGCCGGTGATCATCTGGATTAACGGCGGGTTCGGAGCGGGCAAGACCACGCTGGCGGAGGAACTGCACCGGCGGCTCCCGGACGCGGTCGTGTATGACCCGGAGGACGTCGGCCTCATGCTGTGGAAGTGGATGCGGCCCAGCGGCGATTTCCAGCACCTGCCGAGCTGGCGGGAACTGGTCGTCGCGACGGCGCTGTCGCTGCGCAGGCACCACGCGGACACGCTCATCGTCCCGATGTCGCTGATCCGCGACGCCTACCGGGCCGAGATCCTCGGCGGCCTGGATGCTGCGGGCGAGGAGGTCCTGCACGTCTTCCTCGAGGCGGACGCCGGCGTGCTCCGGGACCGGCTCAATGCCCGCGTGACTCACCCCGACAAGGACTGGGACCAGGCAGCCCGCGAGCTCGGCATGACCGGCGCGGATGAGATGGTTGCTGCCGCTGCCCGCCAGCCGGTCGGGACGCTCATGCTGCGCTCGGACAGGCTCACCCCCGCCGAACTGGCCGACAAAGTGCTGGCCAGGTCACAGGGCTGACTTTGGCCGACCCAGCTGTCCCATCTCGATAGACCTGGCACACATGTCGATCGGTGACCTGGGCTGCGCCAGTTTGACTGAGACTGCGCGGCCGTCTCTGTCTCAGGATCATGGCACAGATCGTCGCCGACGCTGTCGGCTATGGTGAAGGCATGT
>JBKQQQ010000955.1:0-3604 GCA_052144275.1 Streptosporangiaceae bacterium | reverse complement strand
ACGGCCGGACCTCATACTGACCGTCGCCGTCCCGGAGCTCGTGGACCGGCACTGGTGGCACCGCATCTTGCACGAGCACGTCGCCGAGAGGCTGCAGCCCGTCCTGCAGTCCCTGCCGCGGGTGGTCATCACCAGCGTGCCCTTCCACCTAGCGGACTGACCCGTCCCGGAGCACGAGCGCCCCCGGCTGCCGGCATTACGGCGACGCGGGTGCCATACTGCGATGCTGTGCAGCCGCTGTCGTGAGAGTGCGCATAAGCGGGGTTGCCACCGCGCCCGAGGCGCTCATGCAGCGTCCACGGCCCGGCGATCCGCCGCTGCGAGTCGTTCCTGGTGCCATCCCGGTCGTGTAGCTGGCCTAGCGCGGAGCACAGGCGATCGACGAAGAACGCAGCGAATACCGGCTTGACGATGCAGAGCGTCACTCATTGCGGGCCTCGACGCGCACCCAGGCCGATCAAAGCACGATGGCAAGACGACGTCGCCGACGCCGCTTTGTTCCTGGCCTCAGATCGGCCGGCGTGGATCAGCGGCGTAGTCCTCGACGTCACCGGCGGCTCTGTCCTCGCCTGCACCGACCGTCAGCTGCCGTACCTCGGCTGAACGTGCATCCCGGTGACCGTCACGCCAGCTGACCTGCCGATACGACTGGTCAGCGCACAGTGGAGTCCACCAGGCCGCGGCTCTCGCACTGGCGGATGCTCGTGACGGCAGACTACCGTTGGACCTGTCCATCGGATAACCCGCCTGGGGAGATGCCATGGCTGAGAAGAAACCTACACCTGGGCACTGGCCACCCAGCCGAATTCTTGCCGAGGGCCCAGGACGCCTGGACACATACCAGGCATAGCAACCCTCATCCACCTGCCGTCTACCGCCGATACACCCTCCATGTACTTCTCGTAGACTGCGCAGCGCCGCGACCCGCCGCGTGCCGGTACACCGGCCGGGCTCGGTCGCGGGCGGCTCACCGCGAACAGATCATCGAGCCAATCGTGCATGGCCGACTGCGCGACGGCCATCAGCATCTGTTTCGCTGTGCCGCGCGGCAGACGGTCTCGCCGACCCGAGCACTTTACTTCCGTTGCCCCTGGCGGAATCGTTCGGCCCTGGTCTCCTGCTCGCGGGGGTCCGTGTTGTACATCGAGGCCAGGTTCCGTCGGCGTCCGCCGGTGCGCTGGCGAGGATCTGCACGACGAGTGCCTCGGCGATTTCCCGCCGTCCAGACGCGGCAGCGAGTTCTAGGACCTGGGCTTGTGGGGTGGGCGCCGCTGGCGGCGTGTGCGGAGGTCCGCACGCGGCGATCTACCCCGACGCCATCGCCCTCACCGCAGCAGAACTCAACCCTCGCCACCCACGCACGATCGAGCAAGATCCACTGGCGAACTCCCCGGAACCTCCGCGCCAGCACCAGCCCTGACCCGACCCTAGTTCGCCACTCAAGATTCCTCACCCCAGGTCACGGCGTTGACGCCGAGGAAGATCATCTGTCACCGGACAGCCGAGGACTGCCCGGAAGGCCTTGGTGTCGAGGGCGCCAGCGATGATCGTGTTGACGCGGACGCCGTCGGCAGCCAGTTCGGCGGCGAGGTAGCGGACAAGGCACTCGCTGAGGCCTTTTGAGGCTCCGGCCGGGCCGTACCCGGGAAGGACGACCTGGCTCCCCCGGCTCGACAGGTAGATGACGGACGAGCCCGAGCGCAGCAGCGGCTGTGCGGCCTGCACGAGGTAGAGCAGCGAGGTTCCATTCGCCTCGATCGCGGCGGCGACGCGGGCCGGGTCGAGATCGAGAAGCCGCCCGCCCATCGGCTGCGCCACGCAGTGCACGAGCGCGTCGAGGTCGGGGACGAGTTCCGCGGCCGCAGCCATCGCGCGGCGCGCTCCGGCCGCCGTCCCGAGATCATCCTGGATGAGGTGGGCGCGCGCGCCTCGCGCCTGCACCTTGCCGCGCGCGGCCTCAGCTGCGTCGCGGAGGCGTATCACAATCCGGCGGCAGTCTGGTGGGGGCCCTCGCAGCTTCCGCGGTCATCCGGGACCAGTTGGTCATCGTCAAACCGGTCCTTGGTCTCCCCGGTCAACAGCGTCGGCGGCAGGATCACCAGCTTGGAAGATCGGTAGCGCAGTCTGCCATGTGGTCAGCGATAACGTGGCTCCTGCTTACGGCAAGGGTGAGGTACTGGAGTGACCGTGACTGACCGCTCGCCGCCGTCGCGTGTGGCCCACCGACCGGGAGTGATAACGCGAGATATACCACAGTACTAGCCTTCTTCTACGGGCGACACCGGTGTTCACCGGGACGTGAGCACGGTCGTGCTCAGTGTGGTTGCCTGCAGCTTCAGCTTCCGCGAGCCCAGGAAGGCCCGATTTCTGGCTAGTTCGATGACGAGGCGTCGGAAGAGAGCAGCGTGATGGTGCAGCCCGACCGTCAGGATCGTCAACCTGCCGCTCGGCGGGAAACACCGCCATCGCGTCCTGCAGGCCGCAAAGCTCTGTCGGCGCGAAACTGGTTCGAAGGATCTCTGGCGCAAAGCTTCGTCAGGCAGCTGAGGGAGCTCGACTTTGCAGGCCAGGCCATGTTGTTCGGCGCGGGCTTGCTGGTTTCGGTGCTCCCGTTCGTCATCTTGCTGAGCGCGTTCGCCAGCCAGCGTGTAGATGATGACATTTCCCTTCTCATGGGCCTGGATCGCCGGTCCGCGGGAATCGTGGACCACCTGTTTACCTCCTCACCGGCCTCGTTGAACGCCGCGACCGTCACCAGCCTGGTTTTCGTCACCGCCGCGATTCTAGCCGTGGCGAGCTCCCTCCAGCAGATCTACGAGAAGGTCTTCCACCAAGCTCACCGGGGCCTGCGAGACCTGTTCCGCCTGCTGACCTGGATCGTCGTGTTGTGTCTTGCGGTGGCCTTCGACAGCGTGGCCGAGAGGCCGGTGAGCAGTGCCGCTGGCGGCTGGCTGGCGCCGCTCGTCACCGTCGCTATCATGACGCCGTTCGTCTGGTGGACGATGCACTTCCTGCTGGCGGGCCGGGTGCCGTGGCGCAGGCTGCTGCCTTCGGCGATCATTACCGGAGTCTTCTTCGGCGGTCTCGGCGTTTTCTCGAAGTTCTATTTCTCGGAAACGATCGTCTCTGACAGCAAGACGTACGGAACGGTCGGTGCGATCTTCGGCATCTTGACCTGGTTTATAGCCATCGGAGCAGTGATTATCCTTGGAGCTGTGGCCGGTGTCGTTTGGGAAGACCGGAGGAACTGCAGTAGCAGATCCCGGGAACAGTGACTGGACCGTAAGACTGTTTAACCCTCCTTCCACGTAGCCGCCGAATCTGTGCGAGTGGTCGCCGGGTCAATGGTCGACGTGGCCGATGGAGTGCTGATCGCGTGCGGCTGCCCGGAGGGCCGCCATTGACGCGGTGGCCGCGCGCTGAGCACTCGGGAGCGCAGGAATACGGCACCGCATATACGCGACAGCGGCCTTGATGTGCCGCTGGGCTGCCACGACCTGGTTGTGGGTGGCATGCGAACCGCCGAGCCGGGCGCGCAGCCGGCGGGTCACGTGCCAGACGGCGTAGCGGTGCAGCAGCTGCTGCTGGCCTGGGTCGGGGCACT
>JBKQQQ010000954.1:0-3110 GCA_052144275.1 Streptosporangiaceae bacterium | reverse complement strand
CCAGCGGCTCCGGCATCCAGGACCAGCTGACCACGGTGCCCTCCGGCCCCACCGCCACGAGTTCCCCGGGCGGGTCAGCGCTCACCGGGTCGTACTCGAACGGCGGCGCGTGCACCCGGCCGTCCGCACCCCGCGCGCCGAGGATGCGCCGGTCCGCCAGGGCGGTCATGAACTGGCTCAGCACCGGCCCGAGCGAACGCGTGTAGTCGAACTCAATCTCCAGCGGCGCCCGCAGCGGCGCAGGGGGATGGCTCACGTGCCAACTATAGAACGTGTTCTAGTTAGCGGACAGCGGTCACGGCGGCCGCCTTGTCCGTGCCTAGAACGTGTTCTAGATTAGGCCCGTGACCGACATCGGCTTGTGGGCCATCGCCCGGGCTAACCCCGACCTGACCGCGGTGATCAACCCGGACGGCACGACCGTCAGCTACGCGGAGCTGGCCGCGCTGGCCGACCGGTACGGACGGGGCCTGCAGGCGCTGGGGCTCCGCCCCGGCGCCACCGTGGCCGGGATGCTGCCCAACAGCACCGAGGCGCTCGCGTTGTTCTTCGCGGCCATCCAGACCGGGCTGTACGTGGTGCCGGTGAACTGGCACCTGACCGCCCCCGAGGTGGCCTACATCCTGGGCGACAGCGGTGCCACGGCCTTCGTGGCCCACGAGCGGTTCGCCGGCGTCGCGGCGGAGGCGGCCGAGACCGCCGGCATCGATGCCGGCGCCCGGTTCGCCGTGGGCGCGGTGCCGGGGTTCGCGCCGCTGGCCGCGCTCGGCGCGGACGGCCCGGGCGGGCGCCCGGAGCCGCGGACGGCGGGCGCCCCGATGATGTACACCTCGGGCACGTCGGGCCGCCCCAAGGGCGTGCGCCGCCCGCTGACCGGCGACGACCCGGACAAGGCGCCGGCCACCGCCACCTGGTTCTTCGGGATCTTCTCGCTCGCGCCCTTCGACGACCACGTGCACCTGTGCTGCTCGCCGCTCTACCACACCGCGGTGCTGAACTTCGCGACGATCTCGGTCCAGCTCGGCCACCCGGTCGTGCTGATGGACCGCTTCGAGCCCGAGGAACTGCTCGCCCTCGTCGAGCGGCACCACGTGACCCACACCCACATGGTGCCCACGCAGTTCCGCCGGCTGCTCGCCCTGCCGCAGGCCACCCGGGACCCCTACGACGTCTCGTCGCTGCGGGCCGTGATCCACAGCGCCGCGCCCTGCCCGCAGGACGTCAAGCGCCGGATGCTGGACTGGTGGGGGCCGGTGGTGATCGAGTACTACGCGGCCAGCGAGGGCGGCGGGACCGTCATCACCGCGCGGGAGTGGCTGGAGCGGCCCGGATCGGTCGGGCGACCGTGGCCGGGCACCGAGGTGCGGGTGCTGGACGCGGCAGGCCAGGACGTGCCGGCCGGCGAGCCCGGGCTGGTGTACCTGCGGATGGGCACCTCCACCTTCGACTACCACCAGGACGAGGCGAAGACGCGCGCCTCGCGGGCCCGCGGCATGTTCACCGTCGGGGACATCGGCTACCTCGACGCGGATGGCTACCTCTACCTCTGCGACCGCAAGAGCGACATGATCATCTCGGGCGGGGTCAACATCTACCCGGCTGAGATCGAGGCCGAACTGTCCGGCCACCCCGCGGTCGACGACGTCGCCGTGTTCGGGATCCCGCACGAGGACTGGGGCGAGGAGATCAAGGCGGTGGTCCAGCCGGCCCCCGGGGCGGAGCCAGGCCCGGCGCTGACCGCCGACCTGCTGGCGTTCCTCGACGGCCGGGTGGCGAAGTTCAAGCTGCCGAGGACCATCGATTACGTCACGGAACTGCCGCGCGACCCCAACGGCAAGCTCTACAAGCGGCGCCTGCGCGACCCGTACTGGAAGGACCGCGACCGGGCGATCTGACATGCTCTCCTTATGGGCGAAGGACGACACCAGGTGGTCGTCGTCGGTGGCGGGTTCGGCGGGGTCAGGGCTGCGCGTGCCCTGGCCCGCGCCAATGTCGACATCACGATCGTGGACCGGACCAACCACCACCTGTTCCAGCCGCTGTTGTATCAGGTCGCCACCGGGATCCTGCCCGCTGGCCTCATCGCGCCGGCGCTGCGCAGCGTGGTCAGGAAACAGGCCAACGCGCGCGTCGTGCTGGCCGAGGTGCAGCACCTGGACCTGGAGGGCCGGATCGTGCACGCGCTGGCCCCGGACGGCCGGAAGCTGGCGCTGCCGTACGACAGCCTGGTGGTCGCGGCCGGGTGCACGGACGCCTACTTCGGGCATAAGGAATGGTCTGTGTTCGCGCCCGGACTGAAGACCCTGGCGGACGCCCATCACCTCCGCAGCCATATCCTCGGCGCCTTCGAGATGGCCGAGTTGGCCACTGACCCTGCCGAGCGAGCGGCGTACCTGACCTTCGCGGTCATAGGAGGCGGACCTACCGGAGTCGAAATGGTCGGCCAGGTCGCCGAGCTCGCGTACGAAGCGCTGCCGCGGGAGTACCGATCGGTGGCCACGACCGAAGCGAAGATCCTGCTGATCGAGGCGGGCCCGCAGGTGCTCGCCGCATTCGCTCCCAAGCTGCAGCGCTACACGCGGCGGCGGCTGCAGCGGATGGGCGTGGAGGTATTGCTGAACACCGCGGCGCAAGCCATGGACCAGTCCAGTGTCACGGTCAAGGGTCCTGACGGAGACAGGCGTATTCCGGCCCGGACGAAGATCTGGGCGGCCGGGGTGCAAGCCTCCCCGCTCGCGGCGCTGCTGGCCAAGGCGACCGGTGCCGATACCGATAGGGCGGGCCGGGTGGCGGTGCGGCCCGACTGCAGCCTGCCCGGTCACCCGGAGGTCTTCGCCATCGGGGACATGGTCCAGCTGAACGACCTGCCGGGGGTGGCCCAGCCCGCGATCCAGGAGGGTACCTACGTGGGCAAGCTGATCCGCGCCCGGCTGGCGGGCAAGACCGACATGAAACCCTTCGCGTATCGCGACAAGGGCAGCATGGCCACGATCGGACACCTGTCGGCTGTCACCGAGTCGTACGGGATGAAGTTCACCGGTGTGATCGGCTACACGATGTGGGGCTTCGTGCACGTGCTTTACCTGGTCGGCTGGGGTAATCGGCTAGCC
>JBKQQQ010000953.1:0-5727 GCA_052144275.1 Streptosporangiaceae bacterium | reverse complement strand
CCCATGCGTTGCCTGGCCGGAGACGTCTCCGGCCAGGCAACGCATGGGTCATGACACCTTGCGGAGCATGCTCTTGGGGATGTGGACCATAACCGGCTTCTCGTATCCCGCTGCCAGCCGTTCGCTGATCTGCGAGTCGATCAGGTCGTTGAAGTCATCGACCTGCATCTGGTAGGTCCCTGTAGCGTCCTGGAGTTCGATCACCCCGCCGCTGTGACCCACCTTCCCGTTGTGCGTCACGGCGCAGTCTTCTTCCCAGCGCTGGATCGTTCGCCTGTTCGTCACGGGCTCAGCCATGGCATGTGCTCCTCGCGTAGACTTCCCATCATGCTCGCGAACAGTCTTGACTCTACCTCGTCACGAGCTAGAGTCAAGCGCCGTGGATGGGTAGTATCTTCGCTGTGAAGCGGATCGAATGGGCAGAACTGCCTCAACCTGCGCGCCTGGTCGGCACGACCGACCTGGCTGGCATGCTCGGCATCGACACGAAGGCTGCCAAGAAGCTCATGCGGTCGGGACTGGCTGGCCCCGCCTATGAGCTGGCCCCGCGTGGTTTCTACGTCCCCGAGTCGCCGGTTCTCGATGAACTTGCCGGCCGGGACTGGCTGCGCGCTCCTTATGTGTCGGCCTTCGTTGCACGTGTCGGGCCGCCCGAGATAGCTCCTCCGGGGGATGGGCGGACCTTTCTCGGCTGGCACGCATGCCTCCCCGAGGAGCAGCACGACAGCTACTCTCGGTGGTGGCCCGCAGCAGATCCCGAGGCGCTTGTCGGCGGCCTGTTCATCGCCACCATCGCGACCTTCGTCGTGGTCGTCCGTCGGATCGAAGGCTTCGAAACCGGCCCAGGAAGGCTGCGAGCGTTCGATCTGGCGGAGGCAGGTGACGAAGGTGCCCCGTTCCGGGGCGCTCGCATTCGCACGCCACCGGGCGGCAACACGGTTCTGCTGCCAGGCTCGTCCTGATGCGCTAGTCAGGGTCATAGGGTGCCCTCGTCTCGCGGAGCGGCGAGCGGTGGCTGTACTGCAGTTCGGCCTGCTCAGGGCTGGTGCCGAGGGCGGTGGCGATGTCGGCCCAGCTGGCGTGCTGCCTGCGGGCGTCGGAGGCGAGTTCGGGGATCATGCGGTCGGCCTGGTCGATGAGGCTGGCGACCATGGTGATCGCGGTGAGCGGGTCGCCGAGCCAGCGGCTGCGCCGGTCTGCGAGCTGGCAAAGAGCGCTCTCGACGAGGTCCCAGGTGTCGGCGTCGCTGTGCGGCGGGACGGCGGGCAGTAGCCGGTCAGCCACGTGCTCCTCCGGCGGGGCGCGGGTAACGGCTGCTGGTGGCGGAAAGCGCGTTCTGCAGTTCACGCAGGTGGATCGCGAGGAGCCTGGCGGCGTTAGCGGCGGCCTGGCTGCTGAGGGCGGCAGCGTTGAGCGTGGCGCTGACGGGTGATCCGTCGTCGTTGGCCAGGCGGCCGGAGTTGGCCTTTAGCCAGGCCAGCGCCTGGCTGGCCAGCTGTGGAATGCGGTCGGCAGCGAGGGACAGCGCTCCAGCCACGGAGTAGAGGGTGGACGCGAACTCCACGCCCTCGTCGCTGCGTGAGGCGTAGTTGAGGTAGCGGATGGCCTCGGCGGCCAGCCAGGCGACGGTGATGGTGGCATCGGGATCGTGGGGGCCGCCCGCGGCGGCCTCCAGGTGGTGCAGCAGGAGGGCGGGCGGGAGCAGTGCAGCGTCGCTGTCCTGCTCCCGGGCCGGGGAATTTGCGCCGGCGGTCATCGGGTCTCCTTGCCTGGCCGCATCACGGGGATGCCGAGGTCGACGGCTGGCCGCTGGGTCCTGCGGCGGGTGTCGTCGCGCTTGGTGCGCAGGAAGTCCAGCGTGAGGTTGATGCCTTCGATCTCGCCGAGCCAGCGCTCGGCCTCGGCGCGGGCGCGGCGGGTGAGGAGGTCTGATTCGAGTTCGTCCAGGCGGGCCAGCATCTTCGGGCTCACGTGCAAGACGGGGCATCTCAGGCATGCGTGTTCGTGCTGGCAGGGTGACCCGTAGGGCCGACCGCAGGAGCCGAGTTCGACCTTGCGCTTGTCGAAGTGCTCCTCGAATTCCAGCCACTCGGCTGCGGTAGCCTGGCGGTACTCTTCGGCGGGGCGGACAGCGCGCCGGTCGGCGAGGAAAGCGGCGTAGTGCCGGGCGACGTCCTCGTCGAACACCGCGACGTAGCCGCGGGTGGTCTGGATGTTGAGGTGCCCGAGAAGTGCCGCGCCGATGTGGATGGGCAGGCCGCTGTTTACCAGTTCGGTGGCGAAGATTCTCCGGAAGTCGTGCGGGCGGAAGCTGACTGTCTTGAAAGCGGGATGGTCTGCGGCCAGTGCGTTCCCGCAGCGTTCCAGCCTCCTGATGACGGTTGACGGCGTGAACACGGCCGAGGTGGTGCCCGTGGCGTGCTGGAACAGGAACGGCATCGGCGGGCTCCACACTTTGTCGTGGCTGTCGTAGCGGCTGATCAGCGGGATCGCCTTCCCGTCCTTGGTATGGCGGCGGATGATCGAGGCGATCACGTGGAAGAGCTCCGCGCTCATCGGGATGACGCGCTCGCGGTCGGTCTTGGACGGGGCGATCACCAGCAGGGCGATGACCTCGCCGTTCTGGCGCCGGTACTGCCGCACGCTCAGGTGGGTCAGCTCGGACAGCTCCTCGATCCGGATGCCTGAGTGCCGAAGCGTTTCCACGCAGGCCCAGTCCCAGAACGCGGTTTCTTCCTCGGTGGCGGCGTTGAAGGCGCACCCGGTCGCCTGGCTGAGAAGGCGGAGGGGCAGGGCGTCGTGGCGGGCGTGCCTGCGGGCGCTGTCGGTGACGATCCGCTGGTAAGTAGTGCCGTCCACGGTGAATTCCTCCTTTTCGGCGGCTCCCCGGGCTCGCTCCAGCACCGCGCGGGTGTGGTCGTAGCGGTCTTCCACGTACTTGACGAGCAGGGGCAGCAGCGGCTGGCGCTGGCGGGTCCGCTCGGCGGAGCGCTCGTTGACGCGCCGGCGGCGGGAGGCGAGGCCTCGGAGCTCGCCCGGCGGGACCGGGCAGGGAGCGACCCACTTCGCCCATATCTCAGGCTCGTCGGCCGCCCAGGTGTGCAGGTCGTAGTAGAAGCTGCGGACGACGAGCACGATCGGGTCCTGCTGGCGGCGTTCCCTGCCGTCGTCTTTGACGCGGATGGCGTTCCGCCATGCCTCGTAGGTCTCAGGGGAGATCCGCAGGTCGGCTTGCCCGGGGCTGACGGTCTCGATCTTCTCCCAGAAGTGGTGGGCCAGCGTGAGGACGAGCGTCTTGAGGCTGGCGTAGTCCAGGTCGGCGGCCCGGCGCAGAAAGTAGTCGATGAGCAGCTGGCGGACAGCCTGATCGCGGATTGGGTACTGGCCGACGAGTTCCTCGACCGGCCGCTGTCCCCTTGTCAGGGCGGCCCGCATCGTCAGGGGCGTGCCCGGCGGGAACATGCCCATGGAGTGCAGCACGTCCCAGGTGGAGCGGCCGGCGAACCGGTTGGCCCCGGACTTGCCCACGTTCGGCATGGACGCCTTGGTGCGGCGGGTCTCGTGCGCGTGGTGCAGCAGCGCGCCGGGGGTGACGTCCGAGAGCGCGATGCCTTGAACGGTCAGCAGGCAGCACAGTTCGTGGGCCGCGTCGCGCCGCGCCGGCCAAGGGGCGTCGAACGAGCTGGCGTGCTCGATGAACTTGTCCAGCAGCGGATCGTGCTGGGCCTGGACGAAGAACTCAGAGTAGTTCTGGAAGCTGCTCAGGCGGAGGGCCAGGCTGGACGGCCGGATCGCCCGCAGGCAGAACAGCGAGCGCAGGCCGGGCGAGACGGACGCCCCGGTTGTGCGGCGCGAGCCGAGGGAGCTGGCCGTGACTTCACCGAGCCCGAGCGGGCTGGCTTCCCACCGCTGCTGCCAGGTGCTGCCCGGGAAGCCCAGCAGGTATCGCAGGACATCCCGCACGGCCTGAGCGCGCTGAAGGACAGTGCAGCTGTCGCCGGCCCAGGTGTCGCGCGTCAGCTGTGCGAGCAGGCTTACGGGCGCCGCGCTCAGGTCGCCGTGCGGCCGTGGCGGCGCGGCCGCCACGGCCGGCTCGGTGCTGGTTTCCGGCCCGTGGTAGCGGCTGGCGAAGCCCAGCTCTTCAACGACCGGGCCGTGCCGTCTGCTGACGCCGGTGGTGCGGCGTGCCGTGATCTCGTTCACCGGGCACCGCCCGCGCCGAACACGGCGGTGATGTCGTCGGCGGCGTAGCCGGCCGGGTAGCGCGTGTCGGGCCGCGGCAGGTTGTAGTGCTGGGTGAGCTTGTCGAAGATCTCCTCGACGCGGACCGCCAGGTACCGGCTGGTGGTCTGGATACTGGCGTGCCGCATGATGGCCTGGACTTCCGGAAGCGTCAGCTCCGGGCTGGACGCCATCCTGGCGCACGCCGTGTGCCGCATGTCGTGCCAGCTCCAGTTGGCGCCCAGCAGGTCGTCGGCGCGCTGCAAGATCCGCCGCAGTGCCCAGTAGCTCAGCGGCCGGTCAGGGCCGCGCCGGGTGCGCCAGACCGGCTCACCCAGACGTCGCGGGCCGCATTCGTCGAGGTAGCGCGCAAGGTGGATGAATGCCTGCGGCGATGCCGGGACCGGCTCACGCCGCCGTGTGCCCTTGGAGATCACGTAGACCTGGCGGCCTGCCCAGTCAACCTCCTCAGGGCAGACGCCCAAAAGCTCAGCGGCACGGGCGCCGCTGGAGACCGAGAACTCCAGCAGGGCGCGGTCCCGTTCGCACCCCATCGCCGCGAACAGCTCGTCCCAGCGTTCATCGGGGATCGCCCGCGGCGGCCGGGCCGGAACCTTCTGGCGCAGACGAGCCCGGCCCACCACGGGCTTGGGCTCCAGCGGGCTCAGATGAGACAGCGCGCGGCGGCGCTCCGCCGATGACGGCACCGGGTTGACCACCGGTCCCCGGCCGTAGTGCCCGTGGTACTCGTAGAAGCCGCTCACGACCGAGAGCGCGTGATTGATCGTCCGCTTGGCGTATCCCGGCCCCAGCGCCGGCTTGCCGGTGACCAGGTTCACCGATCCGGCAGCAGGTGACACAGCCGAACGCTCACGCTGCGGGTTCGGCGCGGTCCGCAGCCACGCGACCATGACAGCGACATCAGACTCGGTAGCACGCTCCCAGCCGACCTCCAGCACCCAGAGCAGCCGGAACCACCGCAGAAGCCCTTGCGCGTAGCTGCGACAGGTCAGCGGACTGCAATCACCCAGGACCAGTTCTCTCAGGTACAGACTGACCGGCTCAACCTCCGCGCCATTGTCGCCGAGTACCACGAACGGCAGCTGCGTCCGGGCAACCTGTGCCACCGACCCAACGCGCGGGATCGCTGTCCTGCCTTCCATCAGCTGACGGCGAAGATCCACTACAGCCTCCTTCACGACTCCAGGGCAATACACCGGAGCAATGATCAAGGAGGTGGGGCTAGTGCAGATAACTGAGCACAAGCGGCACGGGATGAACCTGCAGGTCATCGCCAGCCCCCGCGGGGACATCCTGTGGGTGTCCGGGGCGCTGCCCGGCTCGGTACATGACAAGAAGGCCGAGTGGATCTGGGGCGTCCTGACCGAGCTGGAGGCCGCGGGCCTGGTCACTCTGGCCGATAAGGGCTACCAGGGAAGCAGCTACGCGAAGATCCCGTACCGGGGGAAGAACAAGCCGGAATCCCAGAAAGACGCCAACCGCGCC
>JBKQQQ010000952.1:0-5929 GCA_052144275.1 Streptosporangiaceae bacterium | reverse complement strand
AACTCTCGCGCGATCCGTGCCCGGAGCGTTCAGCCCCGCCGCGGCGTTCGGCGCCGACTTCGTCCTCACCATCCCGGACACTGCCCGGATCGACACCATCCCCGCAGAAGCCCCTGCCCGCGGTCCTCTGGAACGAAGTCACCTGGACCACATGCCGCCAGAGGCGATGAACGCATGAGTACGGGCTGTTCGTCCTGATCGGCGCGCAGCCATACACCGGCTGGCTGGCGGAGGCGGTCGGGCGCGACCAATGGGGCTACATCCTGACCGGCCCGGACCTGGCTGAACGCTGGACCCTGCAACGGGAACCCTACCTGCTCGAAACCAGCACACCCGGTGTGTTCGCCGTCGGCGACGTCCGGCACGGCTCGGTGAAGCGCGTTGCGTCAGCCGTCGGCGACGGGTCGATCGCCATTCGCCTGGCGCACGACTACCTTGCGTAAGCGCCTGCGAGGCGCAGGGGCCTATCTGGCCGAGATGGGATGTGCCAATCCGGTAAGCATGCTCAGGCGCCGGATCGATGGCGACCGCGGACGCATGAAGCAGTCTCCACGGCCGCCGCTTGTCAGTCACCACGCCGGCCTGCCGGGCTATTTCCCGGCGGGACCAGGTCGGGCCGGGTGTATCAGGTGCGATGCCAGCCCACTCCGTGGTGTAGGACGACGGCTCGGCCGGCCCTGGTTGCGGTTTGCGGCGGTCCGGGACCGGCGATCCGGTGCTGGCGCACGGCGTCGTGCTGCCATCGGGACGATGAACGGTTGCCGGCGGCCCCCGCCTGCCGGGACCGGGGTGAACGGAGGTCGCGATGGCGCGGATAGCAATCATTACCGGGGCCGCCTCCACCCGGCGCGAGGTGGGCGATCGGCCGGGCCGGCTGACGCTCTTGATCGACCGCGGTGCTCCCCCAGACCTCGCGCCCGCTCTCGCTGCCAGCGTCGCCTGGCATACCCGCGAGCGGGTCGCGCTCACGAATTCAGTCGATGCCGACGCGGCGCACGTCCTCCTGCGTGTCGCCAGCCATGACCTGGTCCCGGGTGGGGCACCCGTGGTGGAGCTGGTGGGACGCTCCGGCACGCCGAGGATGCCGGAGCGGCGACTGGCCGTTCGCGCGTGGGTCGATGGGCCGGTACGGCGAGGCCCGGACGCCAGCGGGATGGTTTCGATCCCGTCGCTGTCGCACACCGATCGTGCCGAGCTGGCACGTGGCGTCCTGCCCCCCTCTACACCGGCTGGTGCCGCGCTCGGCTGGGTCGCCCGCGACCTCGCCGGGCTCAAGGTCGGCCTCGCGTTGGGCGCTGGCAGCTACCGGGGCTACGCCCACATCGGCATCCTGCGAGGGCTCGCGCGGATTGGGTTGGAGCCGGACTACCTGGCCGGCACCAGCATTGGCGCGGCGGTGGCCGGGCTGTATGCCATGGGGTACAGCGCTGAGGAGTCGACTCGGTTCCTGGATACGCTCGACAGCGTCTTCTTCCGGCCGACCCTGTCGCGGCGGAGCTTGCTGTCCAATGTCGCCTTGGCGGCCAAGATCCGGGAGATCTGCCTGGAGACCCGGATCGAGGAGCTCCCGCTCCCGTTGGCGGTGATCGCGGCCGATCTGGAGACCGGCCGCGAGATTGTTTTCCGCCGTGGTCTTCTGTGGCTGGCTGTGCTTGGCAGTAGTGCGATCCCTGGGATCCATCCGGCCGTGGGCATCGGACCGTACAGCGCGGTCGACGGCGGCATCGTCAATCCGGTCCCGAGCAGTGCGGCGACGGCGATGGGCGCCGATAAGGTCGTGGCCGTGCGGCTCGGGCGGCCTCGACCGGCGGCCCACGATGATGCCGAGGCCCAAGAGCGCCTGGGGCGAGGGCCATCGGCAATCGAGACGATCCGGCGCTCGGTCGACCTGATGCAGGCGACCATACGGGGCCAGAGGTCGCCTGGCACCATCGTGATCGCACCGGAGTGCGAGGGGGTGCCTGGCATCGGGCTCCGGCGGTTCAGCATCGGCCGACGCTATATCGAGGCCGGCGAGGCGGCGGTAGAAGCGGCAGTCCCGCGTATCGCGGCCGCGCTGCCGTGGATGCGGAGCTGAGCTATGTACCGGACCCATCCTCAGCCTCGTGACAGCGTCCATCAGCCCTCGCAAATCACGCACCACGCGCCGGCGTGTCACAGCCCCCGGACCCGTCGACGCCATCAGCCCCATCACAGGATTTCCGAGTACTTACGAACAGAGCGCCTGCCTCACGAAATGCTTGCTGCATTTCCGAACGAAAGTATAGAACGCCATGAAGTACGCAAGTCCGGACCCGGGAGAGAAGATCAACTGGCTAAGCTCGGTGCCGTTCTTTGGTTTCCATGCCTTGGCCGTCGCTACCCTGCTTATTGGTGTAGACAGGGCCTCACTGCTGCTATGCGGTGTGCTCTACTTCGTGCGGATGTTCTTCATCACCGCCGGGTATCATCGTTACTTTTCGCACCGCTCGTTCAAGACCGGACGGACGATGCAGTTCTTGCTCGCCCTCGGGGGCACGACCGCGGTCCAGAAGGGCCCGCTTTGGTGGGCCGCCCATCATCGCAAGCACCATCTCTATGCCGATACCGACCGTGACATCCACTCACCACAGCGAGGCTTCTGGTGGAGCCACGTCGGCTGGTTCCTATGCGACAAATACAAGACAGTGGACTACAAGGACATCCGGGATCTGGCCAAATACCCGGAACTTCGATTTCTGGATCGCCAGCATTGGCTTGGACCTGCGGTACTCCTGATTGTCTGCGCTCTCGTGGGCGGATACCGCGGGGTCCTTTTTGGCTTCTTCCTGTCGACCGTCCTGCTGTGGCACGCAACGTTTGCCGTAAATTCAATCGCCCACCTGTTCGGTCGGCGTCGGTACGCGACGAGCGACACGAGCCGCAACTCACTCCTCGTGGCCCTGATGACCAACGGCGAAGGCTGGCACAACAATCATCACTACTATCCCACCTCCGCCCGGCAGGGATTCTTCTGGTGGGAGATCGACCTCAGCTACTACCTACTCTATGGGCTCTCCACCGTCGGGTTGGTCCATGACGTGCGAACTCCGCCGCAACGGATCCTCCTCGGCCATGCTCCCGAGGTTGCCCGACGAACGTTGCCCTCCCGCGGTGGTCCGATAGCAAGGATCGGAGCGAGTCTTCGAGGGCCAACGATGCCTGCCCTGGCGATCGACGCCGACCAACTGAGCGGCAGGCACCCTGTCAGACACCAGACTGGCGGCATCGGCGCCAGGCCAGAGGATTATGAGGAGTGCGAATGAAAGATCATCCGCTCTTGAGCCGCCGCTTGCCTGAAGACAAGGTCATGGGGACCTTTGACCGACTGTTCACCGGCGCCGCTTTTGAGCTTCAGCTGCCCGGCCGCCCATCGCGTCTCTTCGGTCAGGGTGAGCCCGCCTTCCAGATTCTCGTTCGCAACCAGGCCGGCGTTGCCGCCCTCGGATCCCTGAACGAGAACCGCATCGGGGAAGCCTATTTGAACGGCGACATCGATCTCAACGGCGACGTGGTCGCGGCGCTCGACCTCAGAACCGAGTTGAGGGACCAGCGTCGGCTGGCCTACCTGTTCACCACCTACGGGCTCGGCTACCTGTGGGCGACCTACGTGCAGCCCCGCGTCTTCGGGCAGGTCAAGTGTGATGAGCGCTGGATCAGCCAGCACTACGACCTCGAGTCGGATTTCTATCTGCTCTTCCTCGACAAGCAGGCCCGCTGCTACTCACACGGATACTTCAGCCGCGATGATGAATCACTGGAAGCGGCGATCCAGCGGAAGCTGGACACCGCGATCACCGACTGCGGGATGCGGCCTGGGTGGCGCGTGCTCGACATCGGTGCCGGTTGGGGCGCATTCACCGCCCATGCCGGGCGCCAAGGCATCCAGGTCACCTCGTTGACCATCTCAGCCGAGTCCGAGCGCTATGTTCGCGACCTTATCGCACGCGAGCAGCTTCCTTGCCAGGTGCTCCTCGAGCACTTCCTGGAGCACACGACCGACGAACCCTACGACGCCATCGTGAACCTCGGCGTCACCGAACACCTCCCCGACTACGCAGCCACCCTGGCCCAGTATCGACGCCTGCTTCGCCCAGGTGGCCGCGTCTTCCTCGACGCCTGCGCCTCCCGCAGGAAGTACCCGTTCAGCGCCTTTGTCCGCTCGCACATCTGGCCGGGCAACACCACCCCGATGCACTTGGCCTCCTACCTCAACGAGGTTGGCAAGAGCCCATTCGAGGTGCTGTACCTCAAAAACGACCGTCACAGCTACCTGCTCACAACCCAGCACTGGGCCGAGAACCTCGATCGAGCTCGCGACGAAGTGGTCAGCCGCTGGGGCGAATACGTCTACCGGCGATTCAGGATCTACCTGTGGGGATGTGTCCACTACTTCAACAGCGGGACCGTCACCGCCTACCGACTCCTGCTGCAACTGCCAGCCCAATCCAGCGGTCGTCCCTCCCAGGCGTATCGATCCATGCAGGAGCCATCAATCCTCGCCGATAGCAGCGTTCCAACCGGCTGACCATGACGCCACTCGTGAGGAGGTGTCGGTTGGCTAGAACGGTCCTCCAAGGAGGACGACAACCACGGTAGCTCTGCTGGCGTCAAGGATCAGTCACTGCTCGTGTCCCCAAGACTCTGGTGTCCCCAAGACCTCGCCGGCGTGGGCCTGCGGTCACGACCTCGGTGGCATGCGCTGTGGCCACAAGATCACCGTCGTGGGTGGTGAACTGCACCTCAACGTGGCCAATCTGGCGGCCCCGGCTCAGGACGACGCCCTCGAACCGCAGCCGGCCATCCCGCACCGGACGATGGTAGGAGATGTGTAGGTCCGCCGTGGCAAATCCCTCCTCGTTGCCGAGGGTGGTGGCCATTGCGTGGCCGGCGGTCGCGTCGGCAAGGGCCGCCAAGTAGCCGCCAAACAATGTCCCGTCAGGGTTGCAGATCTCTGGGTCGAAATCCCAGTCCCCCCAAACCCGGCCAGACTCCCAGCCACTGAAGTTGGGAAGGGTCAATCGCCGCAAGGCAGGGTGCTGGAATGAGCCGTTGACCGTTCCGTCGAGCATCTCCTGCCAGTTCACGATCAATCCCTTCGGGCGTGTGCGTCGTCTCAATGCGCTACCAAGCAGGGGCAGGGACCACCCGTAAAACTGCCGGACGCCCTACGGGGGTAGATTGCTGGAGCGCTTCGTAGGCCTCGCTGGTGCGCGTAACACGTGCGCGGCCGCACTGACACGCCACCCAGCGTAAAGGACTCTGGGCGGGGCAACGCCCCAGCCAACCCCGGACCGCAAGCGTCGCACCGATGGCTCGCCGAGCCGCGCGCAGGGAGCAGCGCGACGAGTTGCCCGGCAGCTGGGACCCGATCGCTGCAGGTCCGCAGCCCGGTGCTATGAGCTGACCTGGGACGCAGCTGAATCGGTCCGGCCGATGATCGAGAACTGACGGAGGCCCCTCATCACCACCATCACCGTTACCGTGTCCTGGCACCCCAGGCCCCTGGCGTTACCGCCTAACCGCCGACTGTGCCGGTTCCTGTCAACCGGGCGCCTGCGCGGCGCGTCCTACTCCTCACGCAGTGCCCGTCGCAACCCATCCCTCAAAGGACGAACCGATTCAGATGACAGCTACCGAGCGGGGACTACCAGCCAGCGTCACCGAAAATCGCCTCGGGCCCGGCTGCCCGGATGGCCGGCTCCTCGCGCTCAGGTGCCTGGGCATCCCGCAGGTGACCACACGGGCGCCGGTGAGCAGGCGCCGCGCGCTCGCGCGCAGGCTGGCCGCGTTCTGCGCGCGGATCCGGCCGGGTAACACAGCCGAGCTCGCGTCATTGGTCCTGTACATGGGCGAGGAAATCGACCGGCGCGAACGGATGCTCGATGCCGCACTGCGCGCCACGGCCGAA
>JBKQQQ010000951.1:0-5891 GCA_052144275.1 Streptosporangiaceae bacterium | reverse complement strand
CGACCAGCGGCCAGGCGGGCGTGGCGAAATGGCATACGCGGCAGGTTTAGGTCCTGTTGGTGGCGACACCGTGGGGGTTCGAATCCCCCCGCCCGCACTAAGGGTTACCGACAGAACTGCCGGTGTCATACCGACAGAACTGCTTCGGTGACCGTTTCTGATTATGCCGTCGGGGTCTGACATCGGCTCTGGGTGCCGTGCAGGGCTTGTTTCAGGGCGCCGACAGCCGGTTTGGGGTGCTCTGGCGGGTCTGTGGCGTGGCTGCCGCCCGGCTGGGTGGTGCTGGTCAGTGGTGGCGGTGGGTGCTGCGGGCTGTCAGCCGTCGGGGAGGTAGTCGCGCAGGCTGGTGCGGCGCCGCCGTGCCCGGCGGGCGATGCGGGCCTGGCCGCGGGTGGTGAGGGCTCGCCAGGCGCGGATCTTGCGGATGTTGGCGGCCATCAGCAGCAGCGCGGTGAACAGGGAGCAGGCGGCGATGCCGCGGACGCGGCGTCGGGCGGGCTGGGCGAGGGCTTCGTGGGCGGGGTCTTTGATGAGCCCGTTGAGGCCTTCGATGGTGTTCCGGAGGGTGGCATAGCGGGCGTGCCAGGCCGGGCTGCCGTAGGGCAGGTCCTGGCGGTAGCGGGCGCCGATGTCCGGGGCGATGGTGATCGCGGTCTGCCGGCAGAGCCTGGGGAGTTCTTGCGGGGGCTGAAGGACCTTGGGCCGCCCGTCGCGCGGTGACAGCGAGGTCTTGCGGAGCGGGCAGATCAGCCCGGGGTGGCTGCCGGTGGCGGGGCAAGACAGCCGCTGGTAGCCGTCGGCGTCCGGGCCGTCCTTGCGCTTGAGCTGGTAGGGGCAGCGGGCGGCGATCTGCTGGTCATACAGCTCGCGGGTGATGGCATGGCCGCGCAGTTCGGTGGTGGCGGTGATCAGCGGCCCGGGCAGGGCGGGGCAGTACCAGGTGCCCTCGACGAGGATGGCGCCGCCGGTGTTGGCCTCGATACCGAGCTGGTCGTCGCGGTAGTCCATGACTGGGGAGTAGCCCAGCGCCCGGGCCGGGAGGTGGAAGCGCCCGGGGAGCGCGGCGGTGTAGGCGCGGTCGTAGCCGAGCCAGCCTGGTTTGTGGCCGCGGGCGGCGGCCGATGCGAGGACCCGGGCGCCGGTGCCGCCGGGGTCTTCGCCGGGCCGGGCCATGGCCAGGCCGATCGCGAGGTTCGGGCAGCCGGGCTCGGCGTGCGGCGGCCGGGCGGTGGTGGCGATGGTGGCTTCCAGCGCCCAGCAGATCTTGCGCAGCGGCTTGCCCTTGTCGTCTTCGCGCTCGCGGTGGTCGCCCTCGCGGACGTACCAGCCGCCGTCCGGGTCGCTGGCCGACAGGCCGGTGCGCCTGGACGGGCCGCGGGAGAACAGCGGCACCGGGGTGGCGTCCAGGCCGGTGCCGCCGCCCAAAGCGGCTCGTTCGTCCTGGGTGAGGACCGAGACGCTGGCCTCCAGCAGCGCGTTGACCAGCGCCTCGAGCCGGTCCCGGGCCGCAGTGGCCTGATCGGGGGTCATCGGCTTGATGCGGGCCTTGAGCTCGCCGGCGGTCAGCCGCCGGTTTTTCGGCAGCGCCGACGGGTCAGCGGCGGACACGATCGCGTGGAAGCAGTACCGGACCCGGCGGTAGGCGGCCTGGAAGGCCCGCTCGGTGGTAGCGGTGCCGGGTACGCCGAGCAGCCGGCGGCCTGCGGGCGGCAGCTGGCAGAACAGCAGCCGGGTGACCTCGGTGAGGAACAGCGGCCGGTCATCCAGTGCCAGGCACAGCAGCGCGGTGAGCACGGCGCGCACCGGCAGCGGGCGGGGCCGCCCGGTGCGGTGGGCCAGCGCGGCCTCGATGACTGGTGCCTGGCCGCTGCGGTCGATCAGCCCGGCGGCAAACGCCACGGCCTGCTCGTCCGGGGCGCTGTCCGGCCCGGGGATGCCCAGCCCGCCGCCGCCCATGATCAGCCCGCCTGCCAGCGTTTGTCCCAGGCCCGCAGCGCGGCCTTGGGCGGGGCGCCGTCCACGTGGCGTGCGTAGCGGGCCAGGGATTCGGCCTGGCAGATGCCGGTGATGGCCAGCAGCTCAGCGACCGGGGTGCCCGCGGCCAGGTGATCGCAGATGAAGCTGGACCGGCACCGGCTCAGGGTCACCCGGGGCGCGGCCGGATCAGCCGCCAGGGTGCGGGCGAAGTTCGTGACGAAGTTCTTGTAACCACGGCCGGCCGGACCGGGCCGGAACAGGTGAGCTTTTCCCGCGCGGGCGGCCAGCCCGGCCGCCCGCCCGGCATAAGGCGCGGTGACCGGCACCACCCGCGCGGCCGGCCCGCTGACGTGCACACTCACACCCCGGCCGTGCCGGATCACGTCGCTGCCGCGCAGCGCCACCAGCTCGCCGGGCCGCAGCCCGGCCCCGGTGCCGAACACCACCAGCGCCAGCGCCGAGGCCCGCTTCGCCGCATCGCGCTGGGCAGCCGCGACGGCGGCCAGCTCGGCGCGTTCGGCCGGCGAGTACGGCGCCGGCGCCTTCGCGCCCGCGAACGGCGTCGGCCGCTGCCCGGGCAGGCCATGCACGCCCGCGGCGAGCCGGTACAGCGCCGACCGGTAGGTGCCCCGGGTGGAGGACGCCCGGCCGGGCAGGCCGGCCACGCAGAACGCCTCGATCACGTCATAATCCAGCAGGAACTCCCGGCCGGGCGGGATCCCCCGCGCCGCGGCGGACCGGGACAGCCCCCGCACCGCGGTGGCGGTCACCGCCTGCCGCCGCGGGCCCGCCGCACCGCCAGCCTGCGCTGGCACCAGCTCGCCCATCGCTGCCCTCTCGCCGCAGCATCACCACCGACCTCTCTTACAACGTATGCTTTTAAAGCACCACCGCGCGGGAGACACGCCGGTCCGCGCTAGCCCATTCGCGGCAGATTTGCGGGATCCTGACCACGGAGAGGCGATGCCACCACCAGACCCCAGCGCAGCCCAGGCCACGGCAGCGATCAAAGCGGCCCTCGGCCAGATCGGCTTCTGCCTGCCCGGCAGCATCACCATCCGCCATGCCCGGTGCGGCAAGCCCCGCTGCGCCTGCGCGGCCGGCCCGCCGGCCCTGCACGGCCCCTACATCCAGTGGACCCGCACCGTCAAGGGCAAGACCGTCACCCGGCTGCTCACCCCGGCCCAGTACCAGGCCTACGCGCCCTGGTTCGCCAATGCCCGGCGCCTCCGCGCGCTGGCCGCCGAGCTGCAGGCCCTGTCCCTGGCCGAAATGGCCAGAGCCGAAGGCTGGGCCACGATCACCCCCGGCACCTCCGCGCCGCCCCGCACCCGCCCCGTCCGCGGCCCGAACCCGAACTACCCCAAACCACCCGAAACGCCGGGAGATCAGCCCGCCTAACCCGGGACAGACCCTCCGCAGGACATCCGTAACCGCAGGTCACCCCGGTTCTGTCGTTAGCCCGCGGCCGGCCCGGCCGGCCGCGGCGCCGGTCTTCAGGACGAAGGCGGCTCGACCAGGTTGCCGAACAACGACCGGGACACCTGGGCGTGGCGCTGGCGCAGGACTTC
The DNA here is from genome assembly GCA_052144275.1 of Streptosporangiaceae bacterium. Lineage (GTDB taxonomy): Bacteria > Actinomycetota > Actinomycetes > Streptosporangiales > Streptosporangiaceae > Palsa-504. The sequence goes on along the minus strand of JBKQQQ010000951.1, from coordinate 2,343 downwards.
GGCCGCGTCGGTGACAGCGGCTGCGGCCGGCCCCATCGCCTTCAACCCGCCCGCGTCGCCGGCCGGCTGGGCCTTCCCCTCGGCCTGCATCACCGCGGCGAGCGCACGTCCCTTCGTCGCCGCATCGCGCTGCTGGTCCGCGTCTTGCTTCGCGGTAGCCGCCTGCTGCTGGGCGGTGCTGACGTTCTGCTGCTGCACGGCGGTGCCGAACAGCGCGCCGGCCGCGGCGAAGGCGACGGACTGAATCGAGCCGAAGACCCACGCGATACGCGTCCATTCCGTTTCGTTCTTGCTGATGTTGAAGAGCAGGACAATGGAGAACGCCACCCATATCACGAGCGCGCCGACCGCCGTCCACAATGCGGGCCCGCCCAGCTTCGCTGGACTCGGAGACCCGCCGACTGCGGCCTGCCCGTTCTGGCCACCGCCGTTCTGCTGGTTCGCTTGGTTGGATCCGGCCTGGTTGGATCCGGCCTGGGAAGCCACGGATGTGTCCGCCATTGCTACTCCTACTCCTACTAGGTATCGACGTTTCTGTGTTCGGTGCTCACGTGCCAGGACGTAGCGTCGCCGCCAGGTCGTAGCCAGCCAGTTGCGGATCCAGCGGATCGCGTACCTGAACCGGGATACGTTCAGGGCCGACCTCACAGCCATCCGAGTTCGTTATCGTGACGTCGACGGGATCGGTCTCCGCGGCGTCCATGACGACGAACTCGACATGGAACTTAGGGGGCGGGGCCGGCCGGTGCAATCCGCCGTCGACGGTCTGGCCGTGGACCACGGGGATGCTGTCCGGCATGTATGTCGCTTTCCGGTGGCGCTGGAAGATCGGCGAGACCCGTTCGGTCATCACGTCCTGGGTAATGGCGAAGTATCGCTCTTTGTACCGCGCCGGATGGCGCACGATACGGCCAGCCGACCCCAGCAGCTGCTCGAGCACGTAGGAAAGGACGGTGCCCTCGGATGCGCCCAGGGCATACGTATCGGCACCATCACGTCCACTTGTGATATGCAGCGGATCGTACTTGCGGTGGATGTGAGCGAATTCCGTCTTGCGACCATCGTCAACATCTATGAGGATGCCATTCTCATGCTTGGCGTCGACGAAGGTGTGGCAGCAGTCTGAGATGATGATTTTCGTCTGACTGTAGTTGTGCTCCAGGGCCTCTTCTACCAGCTTGACATTAAGGCTGTAATAAAATGGATTGGGTCGGTCTTCTTCCGCTTTCAGGAAGACGCGGGTAAAAGAATGCTGATCGGTGGCGCCGTGACCGGCGGCGTAGAGGATGGTTATGTTCTCTGCGGACCCGTCGCAGTCTTCGTACCATTCAAGCAGAGCCGTGCGGACCTTGTTGTAAGTGGCAGGCTGCCACTTCACCCCCAGCTCTTTAAGCGCCGGTAGTTCGTCACGCGTGGGGGTGAGCAGGAGGCGGACCGTGAGTATCTCGCAGCCAAGCGGGTCGTGATATTCTTCGCTGAGAAATTTCGCGAACTTTGCCGCGCCGAATGCGGCACCCGGGATATCGTCCAGCTCATCGTAGGCCGTAGTCCTCTTGTGCTCGTACCGGTACTCGCTGGTCCCGATGATTAATGCATGGACGCCAGTCTGGGGAGCCTGAGTCCCGTCGTCGCACCGGTGAACGTAGAAGTCGGCAGGGTTATGGCCGCAGCCCATGTCCGGTCCCCCCTCAGTGGACCCGTGTTGGAAGGATGCTAGCGCAGTTACCAGGAAAAGTCATTGATCAGGTTACGGTAAAGAATTAATTGCGCTTCGGTCACCGGCGGGCCCGGGCGGATTGACCGGTTTCGCCACCCGCAGTCGCCGACTCAGTGTGCCCAGTGCCTGCTCCCGGCGGTAGTCTGCACGCCGTCTGCGGTTCGAGTGAGGACTCCAGCGAATGCGACCGATTCCTGACGACATGGGGGCTGGGGCGTAGCGGGCTGGGCGGCGGGGCGGAATGAGGGGAGTGGGCGGGCCGGTTACTACAGCCGTCGACGATCTGTGAGGAGACCCTTGATGTCGCTGACCTTTTCCTCCGGCCCGCTGTCCGGTCACTCGCCGGAGACCGTCAATTACCGGATCGACGGTCCCGCGCACAAGCTGCTGATGCAGGAGTTCCCGCGCCGGGTGCGGGCGAAGCTCGGCGGCGAGACCGTGTTCGACACGGTCCGCGCCAGGCTCTTGCACGAGACCGGGCTGCTGCCGCAGGTGTACGTGCCGCAGGAGGACATCCGGGCCGATCTGCTGCGGCCCACCGAGCACCACACGTACTGCCCGTTCAAGGGCACCGCGTCCTACTGGTCGGTGACGGCCGGCGGCCAGGTCGCGGAGAACGCCATCTG
>JBKQQQ010000950.1:0-8545 GCA_052144275.1 Streptosporangiaceae bacterium | reverse complement strand
TTGCCCCGCAGCGGCAGGGTTATCTCCTCGCGCGAGGGCGGGTACTTCCGGGTGGGATGATCCGGCGGGGTGAGCGCCACCCACGAGTCGCAGCGCATGCACCGGTACCAGCGCAGGCCGCCCGACTCGCGGGCGAACAGTTCATCCTCGGCGCGCAACGCGGCCGCGTCCGTGCCCAGGATCTCGTGTCCGTGCAGCCCGCAGCCGATCAGCTCATAGCGCAGCTTGGGGCGGAACCGGCGCGGCTTCTCGGTCCCCGGCGCCGCCACGTGGGCAGGCTGATGGCTGGCGTCCGTCATCCCAGAAACCTAACAGCACGCGCCGCTGAGCCCCAGGCGGCCGGCTCAGTGTTCCATCGAGCCGGTTATCGCTGACTCGATGCTCCAACGCGCCGACGTGAGTGGGCGGCGCGAGGACGGCTGGGCGTGATACTGGGATCTGCCGGAGCTATGGGGCGGGTGGGACGTTGTAGTTCATCCGGAAGAGGTTGGCGGGGTCGTACTGGGCCTTGAGGCGGGCCAGCTTGGCGTGCTTCTCCGGGCCGCCGAGGGCTTCGACCACGCGATCCTGCTCGTCGAAGTTGAGCATGTTGACGTAGACGCCCTGGCCGACCCACGGGGCCAGGGCGGCGACGATCATGCGGGTCCGGCCGATGTAGTCCTGGTCGTCGGCGGGGTCGTCCCAGCGCATGGCGAAGTTCAGCCAGAGCAGGTAGCCGCGGTTGGAGAACGCGGTGTCCGGTTCGCCGACGTCGCCGATCGCGCCGCCGAGGCCGATGATCTCGACCTCGCCCTCCATCGGCATGTCCCGCCAGAAGCCGACGAGCGCGTCGATGGCGTCGTCGGCCAGGTCGGCGACGTGCGCTTCCTTGGTGTAGTAGCGGTGGCCGTCCTCGAATTCGGTGTCGATGAGCCGCTGCACGCCGGCCGCGAACGGCAGCACGGTCGTGGCCTTGATGCAGGGCTCCCCGATCTCGGTCAGGCGCCCGATCATCTCGGCGCCTTCCGGGTCCTCGGCGTCGTCCAGCCACATCGAGACGAGCATCAGCAGGCGCCGGCCCACGTACTCGGGCGGCACGAACGGCAGCGCCGGCATGTCGTGCTTGAGCGCGGCGTGCCAGCCGACCGTGCGGGGCAGGGTGGGCACCACGTTCGCGTAGCTGCGCAGCGCGGCGGCCGCCTGCTCCGGCTCGTACACCGAGACCCCGATGCGCATCATCGGGCCGAAATCGTAGGCCCGGAAGGTGAAGCGGGTGACGATGCCGAAGTTGCCGCCGCCGCCCCGCAGCGCCCAGAACAGGTCGGGGTGATTGCTGTCACTGACCTCGATCACCTCGCCGCTGGCCAGGACGAGCTCCAGGGAGACGAAGTTGTCGCAGGTCAGGCCGTGCTTGCGGGAGAACCAGCCGATGCCGCCGCCCAGCGCCAGGCCGGCCACGCCGGTCTCGGACATGATCCCGGCCGGGACGATGAGCCCGTGCGGCGCGGTGGCCGCGTCGACGTTGCCGAGCAGGCAGCCGCCGCCCGCGTGCACCAGCTTGCGCTCGGGATCGACGATCACCTCTCGCAGGCCGGACAGGTCGATGGTCAGGCCGCCGTCCGACATGGCCTTGCCGGCCACGTTGTGGCCGCCGCAGCGGACCGCGGGCGGGAGCCCGTGCTCGCGGGCCACGGTGACCGCGGCCACCACGTCCTGGGTGCTGGTGCAGCGCAGGATCAGGCCGGGCCGCCGGTCGATCATGGCGTTCCAGACCAGCCGCGCCTGTTCGTAGTCCGCGTGGTCCGGGCCGATGATGTCGCCCTTGAACGTCCCGGACAGGTCCTCGGTGATGCGCAGACGCAACTGCTCGTCAATTCTCGACGAGACAGCAGAGGCAGAAGAAGGTGCCGGCGATGACATGGGGGGTCCTTTCGGGTGCTTACGCGGAGACCGCGTTCTCGGCCAGGCGGCGCATGGCGTTCAGGGTGGCCGCGACGGCCTTGAGGTAGTCGCCCGTCATCGAGTCGGCGTACTCCTGCTCGGCGGCCGACCCGCCCTGGACACCTTGGACCACGAGGGCGAAGCTGAACCGGAGCTTGAGGTCGTCCGCGGGGCCCTCGATCTCGTTCGCGATCGTGCCGAGCACCGGGCCGGCGATGCGGGTGAAGGTCACCCGGTGCGGCCGCTCCAGGGTGATCCGCTCGGTGAAGCGCTCGCCGCGGAAGTCGATGTCGCGGTCGAAGACCGTGTCGCTGTGCCGCTGGGTGACCTCGCAGTAGGTCATGCTGGGCACGAACGGCAGCGCGTTGTTAGCCTTGAGCACCAGCCCGTCCCAGACGGCGGCGCGGTCCAGGCGCGGCTCGCCTTCCACGTTGACCGGCAGCTGATGGGTCACGAAGATCATGATGTTTCCTCCGTTGGATCGATCACGGTGTTCTCCAGGGTGCCGAGCCCGTCGATGGTGACCCGGACGACGTCGCCGCCGCGCAGGTACAGGCCCCGGCCGGCGCCGACCCCGGACGGCGTGCCGGTGGCGATGACGTCGCCGGGCTCGAGCGTGACGACCTGGCTGGCGGCGGCGATCAGTTCGGTGACCGGGCACACCATGTCGGCGGTGGACTCGTCCTGCTGCAGCTCGCCGTTCACCCACAGGCGCAGCCGCAGGTCCTGCGGGTCGGGCACCAGGAAGGCAGGGGTCAGGCCCGGCCCGAGCGGCAGCGAGCCCTCCATGGACTTGGCCGCGAACCAGTCGTAGCTGAAGGCGTCCGCAGGCGCGATGTCGCGCTTGTGGTACCCGCGCGCCGTGATGTCGTTGGACACGCAGTAGGCCGCGGCGTGAAACCTGGCCCGTTCGGGATCAATATTCTTGCCCTTGATCCCGATGACGACGGCCAGTTCGGCCTCCCAGTCGTACCGGGCGCGGGCCGGCGAGCTGATCACGATCGGGTCCCTGGGGCCGATCACCGAGGTGGTGGGGGCCTTGAGGAAGAAGAACGGCCGCCAGCCCGTCGCCGGGATCTCGCCGCCCATCTCCCGCATGTGCTTGCGGTAGTTGACCCCGGCGCAGATCACCTTGCGCGGCCACCGCAATGGCGGGAGCAGGGCGTCGTACTCGACCACCGGCGCCTCGGCGGGGTTGAGGTCTTTGAGCACGGCCTGCGCCGTGTCCCAGTCCTCGAGCAGCTCAAGCGTGCTCGACCAGCGCTTGAGCTCGGTCGGCGCGACGAGCGTGCCGTCCTCGCGCAGCACCCCGAAACCCTCGGTACCTTGGGCGGTGTAGCTGGCCAGCGACCAGGTCATTCGGGCTCCTCCAGGGCTGATACGCCGGACACCTGATCGTGCACGCAGGCGATGTCGAGGTGGCCCCAGCCGTCGGCCAGGGCCTTGTCGAAGACCTCCTTGGCGGCCGCGAAGACCGGGGCGGGCAGGCCCGTCTTGGCGGCGTGGTCCTCGATCTGCGCCAGGATCGGGTGCAGGGTGTGCACCGGGCCGGGGGCGGGAGACCAGGCGCGTTCGGCCATCATGGGGCCGCGCTGCTTCCAGATGGCGGAGCTCGCGATGGAGTCGTCCAGGGTCTGCTGCACGAGGCCGAGGTCCAGGCCGCTGCGCCGGGCCAGCGCCATCGCCTCGGCGGCGGCCACGGTGTGCACCGCGAGCAGCAGGTTGGCGATGTACTTCATCTGGGCCCCGGTGCCGAACGGGCCGGTGTAGACCCACGGGCCGGAGATGGCGTCGAGCACCGCGCTGACCTTGCTGACGCTGGTCCGGTCGCCCGAGGCGAACGTGGTGGCCAGCCGGGGCGCGACCATGCCGGGGCTGCCGGAGATCGGGCAGTCGAGCAGGTCGCCGCCCTTGGCTCTCACCTTGTCGCGGAGGCGGGCCTTGCGGTCCACGTCGATGGTGCTCATCTCGATGTGGACGGTGCCTTCTCGCAGGGTGCTGAGGGTGCCTTGCGGGCCGAGGATGACTTCCTCGACGTCCTCGGCGGCGGGGACAATGGAGACGATCACGTCGGCTTGCGCCGCGACCTCGGCCGCGCTGGCGGCCACGGTGCCGCCCGCCTTGACGAGCTCGGGCGAGCCGCTGCGCCGGTAGCCGGTGACGTGGAAGCCGCGTGACATCAGGTTCATGGCGATGGGCAGGCCCATCTTGCCCAGGCCGATCACGCCGACGCGGTCCATCGCTGCCTCCTCGCTGCTGCGGCCCGTAACTGCGGCCCATGGTCGCGCTAGCTAAACTGTATGCAGTTTGCTAGGCGCGTTCAAGGCCCGGTGACGAAAAACTGCATGCAGTTTCGGGTGGCTGGCTAGCTGACGACATAACCGCATTGTCATGCGTGGCAGAGCCTGCGGTGGTACACGGTGTGGTGCCAGAGTGAGGGGCCATATGTGGCGGCATGGGGGCCGGCAGGAGGTGCGTCGGCGGTGGGGTCCTCCGGGTGGCCTGACGGGTTGCTGGCGAGGCTGGGCGTGGGTGCGCCGGCGGCGCGTCGCCGTCGCATCGCGGTGGCCGCCTTGGCCGGGATCTTGCTGGCCCTGAGGAAGGCGGGGCTGGCGCGCAGCAGCGCCTCGAGCACCGGCCTGCGGAGCCTGCCGCTCAGCCCGTGGGCGCGCCTGGGAGTGCTCACGGCCTGGGCCGCGGGGGCGCTGGTCGCGGGCGGGCTCGTACTCCGGCTGCGTGACGGGTAAACTGTATGCAGTTGCGCAGGCTCTGCGCACCGGCTGCGCGGCGTGCGGCCACGCGGTGCTCAATGTGCGGTTTTGCGTCAGTCCGGAGGAGAATGGTGGCCATGCCTCGTGCCGTGCAGGTCCCCGACATCCGCAAGGTCGACTTGCCCGAGGCCCGGCAGGCCATCCCGTACGTCCACGCCTACCTGCGTGAATGCATCCTGAACGGCACCTTGTCGCCAGGGACCAAGCTGTCCCAGGTGAGCCTGGCCGCCCAGCTTGGCATCAGCCGCACTCCGCTCCGTGAGGTGCTGCGGATGCTGCAGGAGGAAGGCCTGGTCGAGATCGAGCCGAACCAGCGGACCCGGGTGGCGGGCCTGGATCCGGAAGAACTCGACGAGGTCTACGCCAGCCGGATCCTGCTGGAGACGCTGGCGCTGTCGATGACCATCGGGCATTTCGGGGCCAAGGCCCGCGCCGACGCCAAGCGGATGCTGACCGCGATGCGGCGGGCCGCCAAATCCGGCGACTTCGACGCCTGGTTCGCGGCGCATACCGAGTATCACCGGGTCTGCACCGCGGCGGTCGGCGACGCGATGCAGCGGCAACTGCGGGCCTTCGCCGACCGGACTACCCGCTACATCCGCATCTACCAGCTGTCCGAGCCGGGCAGCTGGCAGGCGGCCGGCGACGCCGAGCACGCCGCGATCCTGGAGGCGCTGATCGCCGGGGACGAGCAGGGCGCGCTGAGCGAGATGGCGCACCACCTGGAGCGGACGGCACTGCGGGTGCTGACCGACTGCGCGCCGGACTTCGTGCCGGTGGCGGTGCCGCACGCTGTGGCACTCATCGACCGCCAGCCGTCCGCCGCGCTGCGGCTGACCGGAGCGAGCTAGTGCCGGGTCAGGTCACGTAGCCCGGCTGGGCGGATCGTATCTGGGGCTGGGTGATGGGGCGGGTGGTGGGGCCGAGCCACATGTCGATGGAGCCGGGTTCGGCCGGATCGAAGGTGCGGGGCACCCAGGCCGCGTCGTCCTCGATCCGCCGCACGCCGAAGGAGTACTCGTAGGTGAACCCCTCGGGGCCGAGGAAATAGAGGAAGATCGCGCCGGACTGCGGGTGCCGCCCGGGGCCCATCTCGATCTCGACCTCGTGCTCGACCAGGAAATGCCAGTTCCTGAAGACGTCGTCGATGGTCTCCACCTGGAAGTTCATGTGGCACAGACCTGGCTCGTCGCCGCGGAAGACGGCCAGCTTGTGGTGCACGGGATCGATCCGCATCAGGCAGGCCGCGTCGCCGAGCCAGTCCGACACCCGGGCGTTGAAGCGCGTGCTCCAGAACCGGTAGGCCTCGTGTACGTCGGGTGCGTCCAGGCAGAGGTGGCCGAACTCGGTGATCCCGGCACCGCGGCTGAAGGCCACCGGCCGGGCCACCGTTTCCTGCTGGCTCACCAGCTCCACGCGATTGCCGAACGGGTCATCGAAACCGATGAAATCGCGGACGCGCCGTGACCTGGCCTCGGCGGCCGACCCGCGGTGCACGCTGATGCCGGACCGCTCGAGCTCGGTCTCGGCGGCGCTGAGCGCGTCCGAGTCGGCCACGCTGAAGCCCGAGGAGATGACCCCGGAGGGCCCTTCGACGAGGGCCAGGCAATGGTGCCGGTGGTCCGCGCGCAGGTGGGTGACGCCCACCTCGGTGGGCGTCACCAGCTCGAGGCCGACGATGTCGGTAGCGAAGCGGGTCGCGGCGTCCAGATCCGCGACGCCTGACCTGACGTAGGCGATATCGGTGAGCGTGATCATCGGCGCTCGGCTCAGGCGAACACGGGAGTAACGTCGATGTAGATCTGCCAGTCGCACACCAGGTCGCCGTCGAAGACCAGGATGTCGGCGTTGGGCACGGTGACCGACTTACCGTCCTTGCGGCGGTATTCCACGTCGATCTGCGCGATGACCGTCTCGCCGGACTCGTACACGTTCAGGATGTGGTGGGTGAGGCCGTCGATGGTGGAGAAGAAGCCCGCCACCGCCTCCCTCACGGCCGCCCGGCCGGTGACCGGGTCGGCGTTGGCGAAGCGGAACTTCGCGTCCGGCGTGAGGTGGGCGACGAACTTGTCTGGGTCGAAGGCGTCGATGTCGGCGAAGATCGCGGCGATGTCCCGGCTCATGGTGCACTCCTGGAGTTGGGGTGGCGGGTAGGGGTCAGTTGGGGTGGCGCGTTCGGGTCAGTTGGCGGGCTCTTGGTTGGCGAGGAAGGTCTCGGGCGGCGGCGCGCCCCACAGGTGCGGGGGGACGTCCCAGTCGTTGGCCACCCAGCAGTCGTCGATCTGGTCGATGTCGGAGAACCACTCAATCCACGAGCCCCACGGGTCGGGGTTGTAGTGGAAGAAGTTCGATCCGATGGTGTGACGGCCCAGGCCCCAGCCCGCCCCGCGGCCCTTGGCGCGCATCCGGTCGGCGCCGACCGCGATCGCGTCGATGGACGGGACCTCGAAGCTGGCGTGGTGGAAGCCGCGATGGGTGCTGGCGATGAACCCGAAGATGTGGTGGTCGCCCGGCCCGGCGTTCAGGAACGTCACCAGGTCGTGATGGATCGTGTCGCTGACCCGCAGCCCCAGCACCTGGGTGTAGAACTCGGTCATCTGCTTGGGCTGCGCGGTGAACAGCAGCGAGTGCCCGAGGCGCTGCGGCAGCACATCCCTGGTCGCGTCGGTCCACTGCGCGACGCCGATCCGCTGGCGGCTACCGCCCATGTTGACCAGCACCTCGGCGGCCGGCCGGGCCGGAGCCTGGGGCTCGTCGAGCAGTTGCACGGCGGTGCCGTCGGGGTCGCGAAGCCATAGGCCCTCTTCGGTGGCGCCGGGCGGCGGCTCGATGACGGGCGTGCCAGACCGCTCAAGCGCCTCACGGACCGCGTCCGTGGTGCCGGAGCGGAGCGTGAACGTGACGTGGTGCAGCCGCTTGGCCGGCGCTTGCACCAGCCGCACCTGCTCCTGATCGCGCCCGGGGCACATGGCGACCAGCGACCCGTCCTTCTCTCCGGTTTCCAGGCCGAAGTCCTGCAGGAAGCCCTCGGCCACGGCCAGGTCCGGCACTTCCAGCGCGTAATGGTGCAGCCCTGAGATCATGACCCTTCCCCTTCGAAGGCAAACTGCATACAGTAAAAACTGCATACAGTTTAGACATGCGGCTGGCCGTCTGGGAAGGGGAAGGACGCGGTGATTCCGGGACCGGAGGCGGGGCAAGCATCGGGACCAGGGCTGGGCGCAGGACCGGGTGCGGAGCCGCAGCCTGGACAAGGCTCAGGACCGGGGCTGCGCGACGAGGTCGCCGAGGCGGCGAACGTGCTGGCCCGGCTGGGACTGGTCACCGCCTACGGGCACGTGTCCGCGCGGGCCGGGGAGTCGATGCTGATCACGCCGGCCGCCGACCTGGCCTGCGTCTCCGGGACCGGCGTGGTCGAGGTGCCGCTCGCGGCGGGCGGGGGGACACTGCCCGCGGGCGCTCCGGCGGAGGCGTGGGCGCACCTCGCCCTGTACCGTGCCAGGCCCGACGCCGCCGCGATCGCCCGGGCGCAGCCGGCCAGCGCGTTCGCGGTGGCGGCCACGGTCTCCTGGCTGGTCCCGCTGCACGGGCAGGCTGCGTGGCTCGGCGAAGCGGTGCCGGTGCACGACGACGCCGCGCTGCTCAGGTCACCCGAGCAGGCCGAACGGGCAGCGAACAGCCTGCCCGCCGGCGAGGCGCTGCTGCTGCGCGGCAACGGTGCCCTCACCCTGGGCGACACACCGGGCCTCGCGGTGGCCCGGATGTGGCTGCTCGCGGCCGCCTGTGACGTCTACCTGACGGCGCTGGCGGCCTCTGGGTCCAACCCGGTCACCCCGCTGTCCGGCGAGGAGATC
>JBKQQQ010000949.1:0-4717 GCA_052144275.1 Streptosporangiaceae bacterium | reverse complement strand
ACGCGCAGCAGCAGTCGGGCGACGTGGCCGGCGTCGTCGACGAGGCCATCGGCGGCGTGCGCGTGGTCAAGGGCTTCGGCCAGGAGCAGCAGGAGCAGGAACGGCTGGAAGAGGCGAGCAGGAACCTGTTCGCGTCCCGGCTGCGCATGATCCGGCTGACGGCCAGGTACAACCCCGCGCTGACCGCCATCCCGTCGCTGGGCATGGTCGGCGTGCTCGCGCTGGGCGGCTGGCTCGCTATTCAGGGCTCGATCACGCTGGGCACCTTCCTCGCGTTCTCGGCCTACCTGGCCCTGATGAGCGGCCCGGTGCGCATGCTCACGTTGATGGTCACCATCGGGCAGGAGGCGCGGGCCAGCGTCATCCGGGTGTTCGACATCATCGACTCCCAGCCCGCCATCAGCGACAAGCCAGACGCGATCGAGCTCCCGCCGGACGCGTCCGGCCTCAGCTTCGACGACGTCCGGTTCGGCTACGTGCCGTCCGAGCCGGTGCTGCGCGGCCTTTCGCTCCGCGTCGAGCCGGGCGAGACGGTCGCCGTGGTCGGCGCGTCCGGCTCGGGCAAGTCCACCCTGGCCCTGCTGCTGCCCCGCTTCTACGACCCGCAGGCCGGCTTGGTCCGCGTCGGCGGCTACGACGTCGCCGACGTGACCCGCGACTCGCTGCGCGCCGCGATCGGCCTGGTCATGGAGGACAGCTTCCTGTTCTCCGACACGATCCGGGCCAACATCGCCTACGGCCGGCCGGATGCGACCGACGAGCAGGTCATCGCCGCGGCCCAGGCGGCCCAGGCGCACGAATTCATCGTCCGGCTGCCCCAGGGCTACGACACCGTGGTCGGCGAGCAGGGCCTTACCCTCTCTGGCGGCCAGCGGCAGCGGGTGGCGCTGGCCCGGGCGCTGGTCACCGACCCCCGGCTGCTGCTGCTCGACGACGCGACCTCGGCCATCGACCCGCGCCTGGAGGCCGAGATCCATACCGCGCTGCGCGAGATCATGCGGGGCCGCACCACGCTGATCATCGCGCACCGCCGGTCCACGCTGAACCTGGCCGACCGCATTGTGGTCCTGGACCAGGGCCGGGTCGCCGACAGCGGCACCCACGAGGAACTGAACGAGCGCTGCCCGCTGTACCGGCAGCTCATCACCGGCCCCGAGGATGACGAGACGGCCGAAGCGCTCATGGTCCGGGCGCGCCCGGTCCGCACCGTGGAAGACGTGCTGGACGGGCGGGCGCTGGCCAGCGCGAGCGCCGCCGGGGCCGGCGGCCGCCGGTCCGCGGGCGCTGCGGGGCGCGGGACGGCCGGAGCCATGGGTCGCAGCCGCGGCGGCGCCGGGAACGTCACCGGGACGTTCGAAAGCCTGCCGCCCTCCCCCGAACTGCTCGCCCAGGTCGACGCGCTCGCGCCGGCCAAGGACACGCCGGACGTGGACCTAGCCCAGGCGCGGGCCGGGGACCGGCACTTCACGCTGCGCAGGCTGCTGCGGCCGCTGGCCGTCGCGCTGGTCATCGGGCTGGTCCTGGACGGCCTGGACGCAGTGGCCGGGCTGGCGCTGCCCGCGCTAGTCAGGAACGGCATCGACCACGGGGTCCAGACCAAGGTCTTCCACGCGATCGTGGTGGTCTCGCTCATCGGGCTGGCCATCGTGCTGGCCGACTGGCTGGTCAACATCGCCGAGGCGATGGTGGTCGGGCGGAACGGCGAACGGCTCCTGTACACCCTGCGGGTCAAGCTCTTCGCCCAGCTCCAGCGGCTCGGCCTGGACTTCTACGAACGCGAGCTTTCCGGCCGGATCATGACCCGGATGACCACGGACGTGGATGCGCTGTCCTCGTTCCTGCAGACCGGGCTCGTCACCATGGTCAGTTCGGTGCTCACCTGCTTCGGCGTGCTCGCCGCGCTGCTCATCATCAACCTGCGGCTCGGCCTGGCGGTGCTGTGCATCTTCCCGGTGCTGGTGGCGGCCACGCTGGTGTTCAGGGCCAAGTCGGCCAGGGCGTACGCCGAATCGCGGGAGAAGGTCGCCGCGGTCAACGCCGACTTCGCCGAGAACGTGGCCGGGCTGCGGGTGACGCAGGCGTTCCGCCGCGAGCAGGTCAACCGGGACCGGTTCGGCGCGCTGAGCCAGGCGTTCCGGGTGTCCCGGCTGCGCGCGCAGCGCTACATCGCGATCTACTTCCCGTTCGTGCAGACCCTGTCCACCGCGGCCGGCGCGATCGTGCTGATCATCGCCACCGGGGAGATGCACAGCGGGGGGCTCACCACGGGCGCGCTGATCGCCTACCTGCTCTACATCGACATGGTCTTCTCCCCCGTCCAGCAGCTCTCCCAGGTCTTCGACGGCTACCAGCAGGCCATGGTCGGGCTCCGCCGGATCACCGACCTGCTGCGGCTGCGCACCTCCACCCCGCCGTCCCCGCAGCCGGTCACGGCGGGCCGGCTGGACGGCCGGATCGAGCTGCGGGACGTGGACTTCGGCTACGGTACCCGCCCGGGAGAACGGTCCCCCCAGACGACCGAGGCGAACGCACTGTCCGGCATCAACCTGACCATCGAGCCCGGCGAGACCGTCGCCCTGGTCGGCCAGACCGGGGCGGGCAAGTCCACGCTGGTCAAGCTCATCGCCCGGTTCTACGACGTGACCAGCGGGCAGGTGCTGGTGGACGGGACCGACGTCCGCGATTACGACCTGGCCAGCTACCGGCATCAGCTCGGCGTCGTCCCGCAGGAGTCGTACCTGTTCGCGGGCACGGTCCGGGACTCGATCGCGTACGCCAGGCCGGACGCCAGCGACGCCGAGGTCGAGGCCGCGGCCCGGGCGACCGGCGCGCACGAGATGATCACCCGGCTGCACGGCGGCTACAGCCACGAGGTGTCCGAACGCGGCCGCAACCTGTCGGCCGGCCAGCGCCAGCTCATCGCGCTGGCCCGCGCGCAGCTGGCCGACCCCGCCATCCTGCTGCTCGACGAGGCCACCGCCGCGCTCGACCTGGCCGCCGAGGCCGCGGTGAACCACGCGATCAGCGAGCTGACCGCGGCGCGCACCACGATCGTGGTCGCGCACCGGCTGACCACCGCCGCCCGTGCCGACCGGATCGTGGTCCTGGATCAGGGCGCCATCATCGAGGCAGGCTCCCACGAGGAGCTCCTGACCGCCGACGGCACCTACGCCGCCCTCTGGGACGCCTTCACCGGCGAATCCGAGCTCGTCGCGTAGCAGGCCGCGGCCGGGGCGCATGGGGTCGGTGGCACACAGCGTACGTAAGAAGGTACCCGGGGGCCCACCGACTCCGTTCGGGGCGGGGCAGGGAGCTGCGGAGGGCGGGCAGGCGGGTCGTTCGGGATAATGCTGGTCATGTACCGGCTGCTTTACCGGGTGGTGCTACGGCGGGTGCCGGCGGAGGCGGCCCACCGGGGCGGGTTCTGGCTGATCCAGGTCTTCGGGGTGGCGGCGCGGGTGCCGGGGGTGGCGTGGCTGCTCGGGCGGTGGCTCGGGCCGCGTGAAGAGGTGCTGCGGGTGCGAGCGCTGGGGCTGGAGTTTCCCGGGCCGCTCGGGCTGGCGGCCGGATTCGACAAGGACGCGCGCGCGACGCGCGGGCTGGGCGCGCTCGGGTTCGGGTTCGTGGAGGTTGGCACGGTGACCGCGCAGGCCCAGCCGGGGAACCCGCGGCCGCGGATGTTCCGGCTGAGCGCGGACCGGGCCCTGGTCAACCGGATGGGGTTCAACAACGCGGGGGCTCTGGCGGCGGCCGCGCGGCTGCGCGGGCGGACGCGGGCGACCGGGGCGCGCCGGGGGCCGGTCGTCGGGGTGAACATCGGCAAGACGCGCGTGGTGCCGGACGAGGAGGCGGCCGCCGACTACGCGGCGAGCGCGCGGGCGGTGGCGGGGGTGGCCGACTACGTGGTGGTCAACGTCAGCTCGCCGAACACGCCGGGGCTGCGCGACCTGCAGGCCGCGGACCGGCTCCGGCCGGTGCTGGTGGCGGTGCGCGAGGCGCTCGACGCCTCGGCGGAGGGCCGGCTCGCCGGGAGGGTGCCGCTGCTGGTGAAGATCGCGCCGGACCTGGCCGACGCCGACGTGGACGCGGTGGCGGACCTGGCGCTCGAACTCGGCCTTGACGGGATCATCGCGACCAATACCACGGTGTCCCGGGACGGGCTGGCCAGCCCGCCGTCCCAGGTGGCGGCGGCCGGAGCGGGCGGTCTTTCCGGGCCGCCGCTGCGGGCCCGGGCGCTCGCGGTGCTGGTCCGGCTGCGGGCCCGGGCCGGGGACCGCCTGGTGCTCATCGCGGCCGGCGGGATCGAGACTCCCGACGATGCCTGGGAGCGGCTGCAGGCAGGCGCCACGCTGGTGCAGGCCTACACCGGGTTCATCTACGGCGGGCCGCTGTGGCCGCGGCGGATGCACGCGGGGCTGGCCCGCCGGGCCCGCTCACAGTCTCTCGCTCACAGGGCGACGTCAAGCAGTTCGTAGGGCGCCTGGCATGGGTGGCCCGCCGCGAGCCACAGCTGACGGGTGTTCAGGTCCATCAGCACCGAGGCGATGGTCGCGCCCTGCTCGCGGGGATGATCCGCCGGATCGGGGGCCGCGCTGGTAGCTGGTGCCCTCGACGCGCACATGCTGGGTTCTGGTCATCCGCGCTCCCTGGAGGATCTGAGCGGTCCGGGTTCTACGGTACGCACCGGGCTAACGGCCCTAGCTGGCCTGGGTCTGAA
>JBKQQQ010000948.1:0-4341 GCA_052144275.1 Streptosporangiaceae bacterium | reverse complement strand
GCGGCCGGGCCGCCCGCGGACTTCGACGGGGTGCACGCCGGGCCTGGCGTGCGCCGGCTGGCCCGCGAGCTCGGCCTTGACCTGGGCGCGCTGTCCGGGACGGGGCCGAAGGGCCGCATCACCAAGGAGGACGTGATCGCCGGCGTGCGCGGGCCGGCGGCGGCCCCGGCGGCGGCCGGCGCGGTGGTCGCGGCCGGCAGCGGCATCCCGGAGGTCCCGGCCCAGGACTTCTCGAAGTTCGGCCCGATCGAGATCCGGCCGCTGTCCCGCATCCAGCGGCTGTCCGGGGCCGCGCTGCACCGGTCCTGGCTCAACGTCCCGCACGTCACCCACGACGACGAGGCGGACATCACCGACCTGGATGCCTACCGCAGGGAGCTCGACACGGCCGCCAGGGCGGAGGGCTACCGGGTGACGCTGCTGGCCTTCCTGATGAAGGCCAGCGTCTCGGCGCTGCGCGAATTCCCCAAGTTCAACAGCTCGCTGACGCCGGAGAAGGACGCGCTGATCTACAAGAGCTACTACCACCTTGGCGTTGCCGTGGACACGCCCGAGGGCCTGGTGGTGCCGGTGATCCGCGACGTCGACCGCAAGGGCATCACCGAACTCAGCCGGGAACTCGGGGCCGTCTCGGCCAAGGCCAGGGACGGCAAGCTCGACATGGCCGACCTGCAGGGCGCCTGTTTCACGATCTCCAGCCTGGGCGGCATCGGCGGTACCGCCTTCACGCCCATCGTCAACGCCCCCGAGGTGGCGATACTCGGCGTGGTCCGGGCCAGGACCGCGCCGGTCTGGGACGGGACAGCGTTCGTGCCGCGGCTGATGCTGCCCATCTCGCTGTCCTACGACCACCGGGTCATCGACGGGGCGCTCGCCGCCCGGTTCGCCCGGTACCTATGCCAGCTGCTGGAAGACATACGCGCCCTCCTGCTCTGACCGCCGCCCGGACCATTGCGACGCACCCTCTTCCCTGGAGCCTGACGTGAATATCACAGTTCCCGACATCGGCCACTTCATCGACGTGCCGGTCATCGAGGTGCATGTGACCGCCGGTGACGTGGTAGCCGCCGAGGATCCGCTCATCACGCTGGAGTCCGACAAGGCCACGCTGGACGTTCCCGCGTCAGCGGCGGGAACGGTCAGCGAGGTCGCCGTGCGGGTCGGCGACCGGGTATCCGCCGGGGACCTCATCCTGCGGCTCGACGCCGCGTCGGCGTCCGGCGGCCCGGCCGCCGCGCCGGTGCGGGAGCGGGTCACCGAGGACGCGGCCCCCGCGCCGGCCGAGCCACCCGGCTACGGCTCGCCGAGCGGGATTTACGACGTCATCGAGGTCATGGTCCCCGATATCGGCCATTTCATCGACGTGCCGGTGATCGAGGTGCATGTGGCCGCCGGTGACGTGGTCGCGCCCGAGGACCCGCTGATCACCCTGGAGTCCGACAAGGCCACGCTGGACATCCCGGCGCCCATGGCCGGGACCATCACCGCCGTCCGGGCCGCCGTCGGCGACCACGTCTCCGCCGGCCATGTCATTGCCGACCTGCGCACCGGTGAGCACCCGGCGCCCGAGGCAACCGTAGCACCGCCCCGGCCCGCCGCGGCGGCGAGCACTGCAGCGGCGCCCGGTGACATCACCGCGGACGTCGTCGTCCTCGGCGCCGGGCCGGGCGGCTACACGGCCGCGTTCCGGGCCGCCGACCTGGGTAAGAAGGTCGTGCTCGTGGACCGCTGGCCGGCCCTCGGCGGAGTGTGCCTCAACGTCGGCTGCATCCCGTCCAAGGCGCTCCTGCACGCCGCCAGGGTCATCGCCGAAACCAAGGAGATGAGCGAGCACGGCATCGCGTTCGGTGCCCCGGCGATCGACGTGGACAAGCTGCGGGCCTGGAAGGACGGCGTGGTCGGGCGGCTCACCGGCGGCCTGGCCGGGCTGGCCCGGCAGCGCAAGGTCACCACCATCCGCGGCTACGGCCGGTTCAGCTCGCCGCACCAGCTGCAGGTAGAGCTGGCCGAAGGCGGCGTAACCACCGTCGACTTCGAGCAGGCGATCATCGCGGCCGGCTCTGAACCCCTGACGCTGCCGTTCATCCCGCAATCAGACCCGCGGGTCCTCGACTCCACCGGCGCGCTGGAGCTCGGCGGGGTGCCGCAACGGCTGCTCATCCTGGGCGGCGGGATCATCGGGCTCGAGATGGCCACCGTCTACCACGAACTCGGCGCCAAGGTCACCATCGCCGAACTGATGGACCAGCTCATTCCCGGGGCAGACAAGGACCTGATCAGCCCGCTAGCCAAACGGGTCGCCCGGCAGTACGAGAACATCTACCTCAAGACCAAGGTGACCGACGTCGAAGCCCGGCCCGAGGGCCTCGTCGTGTCCTTCGACGGCCCGAAGGCGCCGGCCACCGATACCTTCGACCGGATGCTCGTCGCCGTCGGCCGCAGCCCCAACGGCAAGCTCATCGGCGCCGAGAACGCGGGCGTCACGGTCGATGACCGGGGCTTCATCGGTGTGGACAAGCAACTGCGGACCAGCGTGGCGCACATCTTCGCCATCGGCGACGTCGTCGGCCAGCCGATGCTGGCGCACAAGGCGATGCACGAGGGCAAGGTCGCCGCCGAGGTGATCGCGGGTAAGAACAGCTTCTTCGACGCCCGCGTCATCCCGTCGGTCGCCTACACCGATCCCGAGGTGGCCTGGGCCGGGGTCACCGAGAACGAGGCCAGGGCGGCGGGCGTCAAGTACGGCAAGGGAGTCTTCCCCTGGGCCGCCAGCGGCCGCTCGCTTACCCTCGGCCGCTCCGAAGGGCTGACCAAGGTGCTGTTCGACGAGGTGACCGGCCGTGCCATCGGCTGCGGCATCGTCGGGCCGAACGCCGGCGACCTCATCGCCGAGGCAGCGCTGGCCATCGAGATGGGGGCCGACGCGGCCGACATCAGCCTGACCATCCATCCGCACCCCACGCTGGCCGAGACCGTCGCCCTGGCCGCCGAGGCGTTCGAGGGCACGATCACCGACCTGTACCTGCCCAGGCGGTCGTTACGGCCTGGTGCCCTGATTGCCCATTTCTGTCAGGTCACGGCTGGCCGCCGAGGCCGCGGCGGCGTTCGGCGGCGAGGTGGTGGTGCTGGCCCGCGACCTCGACCGGATACCGGTCCCGCCACGACGTCCGGCCGCGGCCCGCTAGCCGAGAGTGGCCCCTAGTCGCTCTTGCCCGCGCGCTCCGGTCCACCTTGTTCATCCGGCGAGGGCACCCTCCCGGGTTTGATTGATATACTTAGCACATGCTTGATATATGCACCGGACGGTCGGCGAGGTGAACCGGACCCGGTACGCCCGCAGCGGCGCGTTGCGGATCGCCTACGAGCTGCGCGGCGTCGTGCACCGGCGGCGGCCGTGGCTGGTCCTGATCCAGGGGATGGGCCTGGACCGTCTCGGCTGGGAACCCGTGCTGCGGAAACTGCAGCGGCGCTTCCGGCTCGTGCTGGTGGACAACCGCGGTGTCGGGCACAGCGACCGGCCGACCGGCTCGTTCACCGTCGCCGACATGGCCGGCGATATCGTCGCGGTGCTCGACGCCGCCGGCATCCGCCGGGCCCACGTGATGGGGGCGAGCCTGGGCGGCATGGTGGCCCAGGAGCTCGCGCTCAGCCACCCGGAGCGAGTTGACGGTCTCGTCCTGGCGTGCACCGCCCCGGGGTGGCCCTTCGCCTACCCCATGCCGGCCGCCTCCCTACGGGCGATCGCCTCCTCCGCCCGCATGACGGCCGGGGCGGCGCGGCGCCGTCACACGGAAAACGCCCTGGCGGCGGGTACCGTCCGGGACCATCCAGAACTCGTGACCCGCCTACTGGAGCTCCAGGGCTCCCGGCCAGCGGACGCCGATGCGCTGCCGGCCCAGGCGGCCGCGGGAGCACGGTACGCCGGCTGGAACCGGCAACGGCGCATCGGTGCCCGCACTCTGGTCCTGCACGGCGACGCGGACAGGGTCGTCGACCCGCGCAACGGCAGGCTGCTCGCGGACCGCATCCCCGGAGCCCGGCTCGTGACCTTCCCCGAGCTGGGTCATCTGCTCTTCTGGGAGGACCCGGACCGCTTCGCCGACGCGGTGGCGGCATTCCTGCTAGCCCGCCCGGAGCCAGCCTCCGCATCCGCTGGCTCGCCCTGGCGGTGGGCACGCAGTACGGCCCGTTCGGGATAGATGCCTTGTCTTCACGGGAGCGGACCTTGAGCCTTGCTGCCGCGGAGCAGGTAGGCGGACCTGAGCAGGTCCGGGTGCTCGCGTAGTTCGCTGGCCAGGCCGGAGAAGCGGATCCGGCCGCCCTCCATGATGTGGGCGCGGT
>JBKQQQ010000947.1:0-11262 GCA_052144275.1 Streptosporangiaceae bacterium | reverse complement strand
GTGGTCTGGAACAGCGCGGTGTCGCTGCCGTCCTGCCGCCAGACCGACACCGTCAGCGGCTCGCCGGGCAGCACCGGGCGGCTGAACCGGCCGGACATGGAACGGAACCTGGCCGGGTCGGAGTTGCAGAGCACGTGCAGCAGGGCGCGGCCGGTGACTCCGTAGGTGCACAGGCCGTGCAGGATCGGCTGGCTGAAACCGCCTCGGGCGGCGAACTTCGGGTCGACGTGCAAGGGGTTGCGGTCCCCGGACAGCCGGTAGATCAGCGCCTGCTCCGGCCTGGTCTGCTGGATGACCCGGTAGTCCGGCTCCCGGTCCGGCTGCTGCCACAGCGGGTCGGTGCCGCGCTCGCCGCCGAAGCCGCCCTCGCCGCGGATGAAGACGCTCGTCCTCGACGTCACCAGCGGCTCCCCGGTGGCGGCGTCCACCGCCACGTTCTCGGTGACCACCAGCGCCCCTGACCCCTTGTCGTAGATACCGGTCACGGTCGATACGGTGCGGACGGTCCCTGCGACGGGCAGTGGACGGTGCAGGTCGAAGGCCTGCTCGGCGTGCACGAGCATGGCCCGGTCGAAGTCCCCGAGGCTGCGGGCGGCCCGCGCCTGGGCGAGCAGCACCGCGAACGTCGGCAGCACCTTCTGCTCGATGCCCTGGCAGTTCTCGGTGGTGAATTCCAGCTCCTGCAGCGGGTCGCCCAGGCCGGCCCCGACCCCGACCGCATAGAGCAGGGCGTCCTTGCTGTCCCAGGACCGCACCTGCGGCTCGCTCGGCACTCCCACCAGGCTGTGGTCTAGCCCCATGACACCCTCCGGCACCGCCTATTGCTAGAACAACGTTCTAGAAATAGATTGTCAGGCAGGGCGCTGGCGTGTCAACCAGGCCCGGCAGCGCGCCGAGGGAGTGGTGAGCGTGGGCATCCTGGACGGCAAGGTCGCCATCGTGACCGGCGCCAGCCGGGGCATCGGGGCAGAGATCGCCCGCCGGTTCGGCGAGGCCGGCGCCGCCGTGGCCGTGGCCGGACGGACGACCGAGGCGGGCATGTCACCCTTCCCGGGCACGATCGGCGAGACCGCGGCGCAGATCCGTGCGGCCGGCGGGACCGCGGTGGCGATCCGCGCCGACCTGTCCAGGCCGGAGGACAGGGAGCGACTGGTGAGCGAGGTCAGCCAGCAGCTCGGCGCGCCGGACATCCTGGTCAGCAACGCGGCCGTGACGTACTTCAGCCAGGTCACGGACTTCACCGCGCGCCGTTACCAGCTGATGTTCGACGTCCAGGTCGCGGGACCGTTCCACCTGGCGCAGCTGGTCGTGCCGGGGATGCGGGAGAAGGGGCAGGGCTGGATCCTGAACATCTCCTCGGTCGCGGCGCGGCACCCCGCCTTCCCGCCCACGGCGCTGGCCCGGCGCGGCGGGACCGTCTACGGGATGTGCAAGGCCGCGCTCGAGCGGTTCTCCACCGGCCTGGCCGCCGAGCTTTACGACGACAACATCGCCGTGAACGCGCTGTCGCCGAGCAAGGTGGTCCCGACTCCCGGCACGATCTTCCACCACCTGACGACCGAGGACGACCCGAACGCCGAGCCGCCCGCGGTCATGGCCGAGGCGGCCCTGATGCTGTGCAGCGCCGAGCCGAAGACGCTGACCGGCCGGGTCACCTACTCCCAGGAACTGCTGTCCGAGATGACGCGGGACTAGGCTCCCGCCTGATGCCTGCCAGCTCTGCGGCCCCACGCGCGCCGGCCGGATGGGTGCGGGTCGACTGCCACCTGCACACGGTCGCGTCCGGGGACGCCGTGCTGACGCTGGAGCAGCTCGCCGAGCGGGCCCGGCAGGCCGGCCTGGACGTGGTGTGCATCACCGACCACAACGTGACCTCGGCCGCCATCGCGGCGACCGAACGGGATCTGGGTGTACGCGTCATCGTCGGCGAGGAGATCAGAACTCCGGACGGCGACGTGATCGGGCTGTTCCTGACCGAGCGGATCCCCTACGTGCTGCCGCTGCCCGAGGTCGTCGGCCGGATCAGGACCCAGGGCGGCCTGGTGTACGCGCCGCATCCGTTCGACCTGGGCCGCTCCAGCACAGGCCGGGTGCTCCCCGGCCTGTGCGCGGAGGGCGCCGTGGACATCATCGAGGTCTTCAACGCCAAGATCGCGGACCAGGCGCTGAACGACCGGGCGGCCGAACTGGCCGCGGCGTATGGCCTGCCCGGCGCGGCGGGCTCGGACGCGCATGACGCGCCCGGCGTGGGCGCGGCCTACCTGGAGATGCCCGACTTCGACGGCCCGGCCGGCTTCCTGGCCGCGCTGGCGCACGCGCAGGTAACCGGAGAATTCCGCCCGCACGCCCCCGCTACCCACGGCGCCCCTGACTCGAACGGACACTCGTATTTTCATGATCACGAAGACTTTTATACTCTATATGAACTAAAAGTCTTCGTGATCATGGGGATTGCCTGTTTCACAGCCCGATGCGGGTAGCCAGCCGCTCGCGGTGGTAGCTGCCGTCACCGAGGAAGAGCTCGCTGGACTTCGCCCGCTTGAAATACAGGTGGGCGTCGTGCTCCCAGGTGAAGGCGATGCCGCCGTGGATCTGGATGTTCTCGGCGGCCACGTGGAAGTAGGTCTCGGCGGCGTACGCCTGCACCAGCGAGGCCAGCACCGGGATCTCCGGCGACTCCTCCGCCACCGCGGCGGCCGCGTAGCCGACCGCCGACCGCAGCGACTCGACCTCGAGCAGCAGGTCGGCGCAGCGGTGCTTGATCGCCTGGAAGCTGCCGATGGGCCGCCCGAACTGGTACCGGACCTTCGCGTACGCCACGGCCATGTCCAGGGCACGCTGCGCGCCGCCGAGCTGCTCGGCGGCCAGCGCGATCGCGGCCACGTCGAGGGTCCGGTCCAGCACGGCGACGGCATCGCCGGGCGAGCCGATCAGCGCGCCGGTCACCCCGCCGAACTCCAGCCGGGCCAGCTTCCTGGTCTGGTCCAGCGTGGGCAGCGCGGCCCGGCTCAGGCCGGCCGCGGTGCCGTCCACCGCGAACAGCGACAGCCCGGCGTCGGTGGCCGCGGCGACCAGGATCAGTCCGGCCGTCCGGCCGTCGAGCACGAAGCTCTTGTGCCCGTCGAGCCTCCAGGCCTGGCCGTCCTTGACGGCTGACAGCCGGATCGTGCCCGGATCCCAGGATCCGTCGTCCTCGGTGAAGGCCAGTGTGGCGACCGTTTCGCCGGACGCGATCGGTGGCAGCAGCTCACGCCGGGCGCCCTCGTCGTGGCTGGCCAGCAGCGCCGTGGCGGCCAGCACGGCGCTGGCCAGGTACGGGCCGCCGTACAGCGCGGCGCCGAACTCCTCGAGCACGATCGCCTGCTCGGCGAAGGTGAAGCCGGCCCCTCCGTAGCCAGCAGGGATGGCCAGGCCCTGCAGGCCGAGCTGGGCGCCCGCCTGCTCCCAGACGGCCCAGTCCGTCCCGTCCTCGGTCTCCATGAGCTCCCGGACCCTCCTCAGCGGCGCCCGGTCCGCTAGGAATCGCCTGACCGAGGCACGCAGCTCCTCCTGCTCCGCACTGACACCCAGGATCATGTTCCGTGCTCCGTTCCTGATGGGCCGGTTACCACGAGGATGTCGAGCGCCTCGACCTGATCCCCGTTCACCCACAGCGGGTTCACTTCCAGCACGCGCAGCGTGCCGTTCAGCGAGAGGGCGGTGCGGGCGAGCCCGGCGATCGCTTCGGCCACCACGTCGAGGTTGGCGGGCGGCGTGCCGCGCGCCCCCTGCAGCAGCGGCCGGCCGCGTAGCTCGCCGAGCATGCGCTTGACCTCGGCGGCATCGACGGGGAGCAGGCGCAGGCTGGTGTCCTTGAGGACCTCGACCCAGATCCCGCCCAGGCCCACGGCCAGCACCGGGCCGAACGTGGGGTCGACGGTGACGCCGGCCAGCAGTTCCGTCCCGCCCGAGCGCATCGGCGTCACGAGCACGCCGTCGATGCTGGCTCCCGGCACGGCCTCGCCCGCAGCGCGGACCTTCTCGTACCCGGCCCGCACCTCCGCCGCCGAACTCAGCCCGAGGACGACCCCGCCGACATCGGACTTGTGCGTGATCTGCGCCGAGCAGATTTTCAGTGCCACCGGCAGCCCGACCTTCCTGGCGATCGCGGCGGCCTCCTCGGCCGAGCCGGCCAGTTCGCCGGGCACCACCGGCACCCCCCCGGCGGCCAGCAGGCGGCGCGCCTCGGCTTCAGACCAGGGCCCGGAGGCCGCGACGGCGCGGGGCGGGCCAGCGGAGGCCGCGACGGCGCGGGGCGGGCCGGCGGAGGCAGAGCCAGCGGAGGCAGAGCCAGCGGAGGCAGGGCTAGTGCGGGCCCGGGCTGAGCCGACTGGCCGGACCCGTCCCCGGTTCTCCAGCCAGCGCAGCGCGTGGCCCAGCACGGTGATCCCCAGGGTCAGCCCGCCGAGGACGTTGATGCCGTGCGCGGTGAGCAGGTCCCGGCTGTAGTCGCTGACGTTCACGCAGGTAGGCCCGACCGGGATGACCGGGATGGGCGAGGAGGCCATGCGCTGGGCCAGCCAGTCCAGGCGGCCTTCGACCATGCTGGCCGTGGCCTCATCGGGCGGCCTGGCCTCGGGCAGGTTCACCCCGGAGAGCAGGATGAAGTCCAGGCTCGGGTCGTCCACCGCGATGTCGAGCGCGCGCTCGAGGGCGGTCAGCGGACCCGTCCTGGCGGACAGGTTCGCCAGCGCGCCGAAGCCGGTAACGTCCAGCGGGTTGTGCGCGGCGGCGAACGGCGGCAGGTGCGCGGCGATCGCCGCCGCCGTCCGCGGCGCGAAATCCGGGATCGCCAGGCCCTGTGCGCCGGCCGCGTCGGCGATGATGTCGCAGGAACCACCGGAGGCGGTCAGCACGCCCATCCGCCGCCCGCGCGGCCAGCGGTTGTAGCCGAGGGCCGCCCCGGTGGTCAGCAACTCCTCGAGGGAGGCGACCCGGATGACGTTGAGCTGACGCAGCGCCGCGCCGGCGACCGCGTCGTCGCCGGCCACCGAACCGGTGTGCGCCAGGGCCGCCTCCTGGCCGGCCGGGCTCGCGCCGACCTTCAGCGCGACGATCGGCTTCCCGGCCCGGTCCGCCTTCTCCGCCACCCGGGCGAACTTCACCGGGTCGCCGATCTCCTCGAGGAACAGGCAGATCACCCTGGTCGCCTCGTCCTCGACCAGGTAGTCGAGCACGTCGACCGTTCTCATCAGGCACTCGTTGCCCATCGAGGTGAGCAGGCTGAGCCCGATGGCGTGCGCCCGGGCGAAGCCCAGCACCACGCTGGCCAGGGCGCCGCTCTGCAGCGCGACGCCGACCGGCCCGGCGATCAGCGGCGGCAGCAGGCTCAGCGCGTAGGGTGCCGCCCGGGTATGCGCGTTGACGAAGCCCAGGCAGTTCGGGCCGAGCACGGTGACGCCGTTCGCTATCGCGCGGGCGAGCAGCGCGTCCTCGCGCGCCCGGCCGTTCTCGCCCACCTCGCGGTAGCCGGAGGCGAGGACCACCGCGTTCGGGATGCCCGCCGTGCCCATGTCGTCAAGCACACCCTCGACCGCCTGGGCCGGCGCCAGGATGAACGCCAGGTCGGCCGGCTCCGGCAGGTCGTGCAGGCTCGGCACGACCGGCAGGCCGAACGCGGTCCTGGCCCGGGGATGAACGGCCGTCAGCGGGCCGGCGAAACCGGTCGCCGCGCAGCTCGCGACGATGAACCTGGCCCACCCGGAGTTCTCAGAAGCACCGACCAGGGCGATGCTCTCCGGCGCGAAGAACGCACGCAGCCGCTGCGGCGTGACGAGTTCCCGGGACGCAGGGTTCATCATCACACCCGCGGCTCCTTGGGCAGGCCGAGGGCGCGCTCGCCGATGATGTTCCGCTGGATCTCGCTGGTCCCGGAGTAGATCGTGCCGGCCCGGCTGCCCAGGAACACGCTCTGCCAGGAGCTGACCGGATAGCCGTCGCCGTCCGGCCGCAGCAGCCCGTCCGCGCCCTCGATGCCCATCGCGATCTCGCCCAGCCGCTTGTGGTACTCGCTCCAGAACAGTTTGGCCACCGAGGCCTCCGGGCCCGGCGGGCGGCCTGCCGCCAGCTGCGCCAGCGTGCGCAGGCCGCTGTACCGCATCAGCTCGACCTGCGTGTAGGCCCAGGCGAGCCGCTGCCGGACCAGCGGGTCGGCGGTCTTCCCGCGCTTGCGCGCCGTCTCGACCAGCGCCCAGAACTCCTGCTCGAAGGCGAGATGAGCCACGGTGGCCCGGCCGCCGCGCTCGTGCCCGAGCGTCGTCATGGCCACCCGCCAGCCATTGTTGAGGCCGCCGATGACGTTGAACAGCGGGGCACGGACGCCGTCCAGGAAGTCCTCGCAGAACTCCGCCGCACCCGACATCTGCTTGATCGGCCGGTACTGAACGCCGGGGCCGGTGAAGTCGATCAGCACGTAGGAGAGCCCGGCGTGCTTCTCCGCGCCTGGGTCGGTCCGGCACAGCAGGAACATCCGGTTCGCCCGGGCGGCGCCGGAGGTCCAGACCTTCTGGCCGGTGATGACGACCTCGTCCCCCTCGACGACGCCGCGCGTCTGCACGCCGGCCAGGTCCGAGCCGTGGTCCGGCTCGGAGAAGCCCTGGCAGTACACGTCCTCCCCGGAAATGATCCGGGGCAGGAAGTACGCCCGCTGCTCGGGCGTGCCGTGCACGATGACGGACGGGCCGACCAGGGCCTCGCCCATGCCGCGGGTCACCCGGGGCACGCCCGCCCGGTAGAACTCCTCGTTGAGCACGGCGATGCGGACCGCGTCCATGCCCTGGCCGCCGAATTCCTCCGGCCACTGCGCGCAGATCAGCCGCCTGGCCGCCAGCTTGGCCGCCCATTCGAGGTAGGTCGGGTGGGCCTCGGCCGCGGCCAGCCGGGCGCCGCGCCGGCCGCCCGCGGTCATGGGCATGTTCCAGTCGATCAGGCCGGCCAGCGCTTCCGGCGCCTCGGCCGCGATCCAGTCCCGCAGTTCCGCGCGGAACTGCGCGATCTCCGGGCCGAGGTCAAGTTCCATGGCGGGCCTCCTGGCGCGTGCTTGTCCCGGGCCGGGCCGTGCGGGCGATGCTGGCCGTGCGGGCCGCGCTGGCCGTGCTGGCCGTGCTGGCTATCCGGCCGGTCGGCCGACCGCCGGCCGGCCGCCCTCGGCGGGCTGGCTGTGGTTAATCCTAGAATTTAATTCTAGATCTGATCAAAACTCGCCACCGGGCGGCTGTCAAGTCCCTGGCCGCGGTCTGCCGGGCGCCGCACGCACGGCGCGGGGAGGCGGGAACGAAGGCCCGTTCGGCCCAAGGTCTTTTAGATCTTTGCTCCCTAACGAGCTGTGGTGCGTGCCCTGGTGCCGGCGGCGGCCGCTCAGCGGGTCGCGGGCCGCCGGGTCCTGGCGGCCGGGCGGGGCAGCGCTCCGGCGTCGTCGGCGGCCTTGGCCGGTGGCGCCCAGGGGCCTCCGGTCATGATCCGCCGCGCGTACTCGATCACGGCGTCGATCACCTTGCTCGCCTGCCGGCGAGTCTTGGCCGCGGCCACCTCCCGGCCGCCCTCGCCGATCAGCGAGGTCAAGATGGTGGCGTAAAGCCGGTCGAAGGAGGTATCCGACAGCCGGAGCAGCGCGTCGTTCTGGCCGATCCACTCGCGGCCGCGCCGCCGCTTCATCACCTCGAAGCCGGGCGGGCCGTCCCCGGCGTAAAACAGCACCGCCAGGTCCCGGCGCTGCCAGCAGCCCTCGAGGAAGGCCCGCGCACCGGCTGAGAACAACTCGAACGGATCGGTCACGCCGGCCTGCCGCGCCCGCGCGACCGCCTCGCTCGCGGCCGCCTCCTGGGCCTGCTGATGGTCCTGCCAGACCGCGATGAAAAGCTCGCTCTTGCCGCCGAAGTGGTGATACAGGCTGCCCACGCTGGACCCGGCGCGCTCGACCACGTCCGCGATGCTGGCGTCGGCGAAGCCCTGGTCGGTGAACACCTCGCGGGCGGCATCGAGCAGTGCCCGCTGCGTCTCCGCCGTCCGGGCCCACTGCCAGGAGCTCGCCGCGGCCTTGCCGCGAGGTTGCCGTGCTGGTTCCACCGAGATCCGCCCCTCCAGCGCGCTGTCCCCGTTCCAGAACGAGATTCTAGGAGTTTATCCGGCGCCGGCGCCGGTCGCGGTTCCGGGCCCTGGACCCAACCGGGTCCCCCCCGGCGGGGCCGCCCCTTGACACCACCACCCCCCTCCTAAAGGCTAATTCCAGAAGATGATTCCATTAATTGCTTTCTGCTCCCGCACGGAAGGGCCTGGTGAGCTGGCATGGCACGACTGAACGGGCGGGTCGCGATCGTCACCGGCGGGGGCCGGGGGATCGGCAGGTCGGTGGCCACGCTGCTGGCCAGCGAGGGCGCGTCGGTGGTGGTCAACGACCTGGGCGCGGCGGTCGACGGTTCCGGGGAGGACGCCGGGCCCGCGCACGACGTGGTGGCCGAGATCGGCGAGGCCGGCGGGAAGGCCATCGCCAACGGCGCGGACATCTCCGACTTCACCGCGGCCGAGGACCTGGTCGCAACCGCCATCGAGGAGTTCGGCCGGCTCGACATCCTGGTCAACGTGGCCGGCATCCTGCGCGACCGGATGGTCTTCAACATGACCGAGCAGGAGTGGGACGACGTCATCCGCGTGCACCTGAAGGGGACGTTCAACACCACGAAGTTCGCGTCGGCGCACTGGCGGTCGCTGCGGGACTCCTCCGCGCAGAACCGCATCATCAACTTCACCTCGGTCTCCGGCCTGCACGGAGCGCCCGGGCAGCCGAACTACGCGGCCGCCAAGATGGGCATCGTGGGGCTGACCTATTCCTCGGCGCACGCACTGGCCAGGTACGGGGTCACCGTGAACGCGATCTCGCCGGGCGCCGCCACCCGGATGACCGACTCGGTGCCGGGCGAGCGCCGCCGGGCCAGGCCAGGGGCGGACGAGTGGTCCCCGGACAACGTGGCCCCGATCGTCGCCTACCTGGCCTCGGAGCGTTCCGGCTGGATCAGCGGGAGGATCATCCACACCTCGGGCTACGAGGTATCGCTGTACAGCAATCCGGAGCCGGTCAGCCGGATCGTCGGTACCGGGCCGTGGCAGCCGGAAGCCCTCAGCGAGCAAGTGGAGCGGGCCTTCGGCCCGCCGCTGGGCCGCGCTCCGTGACTCACCGGTAGGCGGCCGGCACGGCGCCGATGACAGCCAGGGACTCCACGAAGAAGTAGATCGCCTTGAAGAACTCGAGCAGTTCGCCCTGCTCGAGCACGATCTTGCGGTACATGACCGTGCGCTGCGCGTCGTACCCATCGTGCAGCGCCTTCCAGTCCCGGTAGTCCATGCCGAGCACGTAGGTCGCCTGGAGCGGCTCGTCCGGCCCGATGATCCGGCAGTCGGTCACCGCGCCGCCGCTCCACTGCACGAACAGGTACGCACCGAGGTCGCGGCACCCCAGCGCCCAGGACGCCGGGTACATGCCCTTGATCCACTCGAAGAAGTCCCAGTACTCCTGCAGCTTGCCGGCCCGGGCCTGCTCGGAGGGACCGGCCGTGAGCGCGTCACGCACCGCGTCGGCCCACTCCTTGGTGAAGAACTCCGGCATGGCTCACCCGCCCGCCAGCACCGGCTGCACCTTCTGCAGCAGCTCCTCGAGGTCGGGCGAGAGGCCGATGCCGACGTCGTTCAGCTTGCGCCGGAGCTGCTGGAAGAACAGCACCCGCACCTCCTCGTCGGTCCAGCCCAGCGGCTCGTAGTAGACCCGCCGGCTGACCACGCCGGACACCGACAGGATGGTCCGCAGCGTGTCGTGGATCTCGTTGATCATCGTGGGGTCCTTGCGCACCGCGTCCTGCAGGTAGCGCATGCCGCCCTGCACATGCCGCGACTCGTCCCGGCAGGTCGCGGTGAAGCCGGTGTAGTAGGCGGGCAGGAACCCGCGCCAGCGGGCGTAGGACAGCGTCACCTTCATCACCGACAGCGCCAGCACGCCCTCGATCCACAGGAAGTAGCTGGTGCCGTAGCGCACCCGCGCCCGCTCGTCGTACGGATGGAGCCGCAGCTCGTCCGCCTGGTACGCCAGCAACCCGAACGGCGCGACGAACGTCTCCGACACCCACGGGAACGACGCGTCGAGGACGCTCATGATGTCATCGCCCGGCAGGCCGACGACCTCACGGTAGAACCGGTCGAAGAAGACCGTGTGCCGCGCCTCGTCCTCGATCTGCGCGGCGATGTGGAGCTTCTCCTCCTCGCTGGCGCCGATCATGAACACCGGCAGCTCGATCTCGACCTGCCGCTCACCGTGGTGGAAGCCGGACGCGACGGCGATGAACGACTGCCGCTCCTCCTCGGTCATCTTCTCCTGCCAGTCCACCTTGTCCTGGGCGAAGTCGAGATCGTAAACGTCCCACCGCTGCTTGAGGTACCTGCGGTACAGCGTCGTGAAGTCCGGCAGCGACTTCAGGTCCTTGTGGACGTACTCGATGACGTCGTCGATGTCGACGTTCAGCACGCCCGCCAGCGCGGAATCCTCGATCTCGCGTACCTGCTCGTCGCTCAGGGCCCGGGGGCCTTCGCGGAGAACCGCCGTCGGGCTCTTGCGTTCCGTCATGCTCCGCCCCTCGCCGCCGTAGCGAATACTAGAAAGTCATTCTGTAACCATTCGACCCGGTTCGCCCGGCGGCGTCAAGACGCCCTCGGCAGCGCACGGAGTCCGCGGCCCGCGACCCCTCGCCCGAACCTGGAGCCGACCCCGAAATTCCCTCTGGCACCACCGTCCCCTTGTCACGCATTAACCCCACCCGCGCGGGCCCTTAAAACAAGGACGGGTCTAGCGCGGCTGGCGGCCCAGGACCAGCACGCCGGCGGTGGCGAACATGCCGCCGTTGCCGAGGATGACGCTGACCTGCGGGTCACCGACTTGGGCGGCGGCCTCGCCGCGCAGCTGGCGGACGCCTTCTTGGATGGCGAACATGCCATACATCCCCGTGTGGGTGTAGGAGAGCCCGCCGCCGTTGGTGTTCAGCGGGAGGGACCCGCCCGGCTCGGTGTTCCCGTCGGCGATGAAGGCCCCGGCCTCGCCCTTGCCGACGAAGCCGAGTGCCTCGAGTCCGTAGATGGGCACGTGGGCGAACGCGTCGTAGATCATCAGGTGGTCGACGTCGGCCACGCTGATGCCCGCTTCGGCGAAGGCCGCCCGGCCGGCCAGCCGGAACGCCTGGGACTCGG
>JBKQQQ010000946.1:0-4372 GCA_052144275.1 Streptosporangiaceae bacterium | reverse complement strand
GCGGCGCGATGACGGCCACCGAGGCGGGCGAGCGCATCGGCGAGACGCCGACCACCTGCTCCTTTCACCTGCGCCAGCTGGCCAAGTACGGGTTCGTCGAAGAAGCGGGCGGCGGCAAGGGCCGGGCGCGGCCGTGGCGCGTAACGTCGATCGGCTATTCGCTGGCCTCGGTCCAGGATGACCCGGAAGCCGAGATCGCCTCGAACGCCGTCCTGCGACTGTGGCGCGAGCGGACTCTCGGTCGGTACCAGACGTGGCTGGAGACGAAGGCGACCTACCCGCGGCGGTGGCGGGAAGCTGCCTCCGACAACGAGTACCTGTTGTACCTGACCGCCGACGAGCTGGATCAGCTCAACGAGGAACTGACGAACCTGCTGCTGCCGCGGTACCGGGAACGGATCACCGACCCGTCATTGCGGCCGCCGGGAGCGGTGCCGGTAGAACTGCTCACGTTCTCCTTCCCGATAGGCCCTCCTGGCGCCGGG
Source organism: Streptosporangiaceae bacterium (assembly GCA_052144275.1). Classification (GTDB taxonomy): domain Bacteria; phylum Actinomycetota; class Actinomycetes; order Streptosporangiales; family Streptosporangiaceae; genus Palsa-504. Next base: position 3,887 of record JBKQQQ010000946.1, on the reverse strand, counting down.
GAGCCTGCTGACCGCGGAGACGAGCCGTGACCCGCAGCCTGGCCCCGCTGCGGCACCGCAGCTTCCGGTTCCTGGTGGCGGGGCAGTTCACGTCCAACCTCGGCGACGCCTGCTACGCGGTGGCCCTGCCGTGGTACGTGCTCGCCGATCACGGCGGCCCGCTGCTGCTCGGCACGGTGCTCGCCGCCTACGGCGTCCCGCGCACCGCGGCGCTGGCTTTCGGAGGGCACGCCAGCGACCGGTGGCGGCCGTGGACAGTGATGATGGGCGCCGATGTGGTGCGCGCGATCTGCGCCGCCGCGCTCGCTGCCGCGGCGGCTCTGGGACCAGCGCGGACGGTGATCCTGGTGCCCATCGCGGTGGCGCTCGGGACCGGCGAAGGGCTGTTCCTGCCGGGGTCGTTCGCTATCGTGCCGACCTTGCTGCCCGACGCCGACCTTCAGGCTGGCAACGCGCTGACATCGGGCGGGACCCAGCTCGCGACGCTGGCCGGGCCGGCTCTCGGCGGTGCCCTGGTGGCGCTGGCCGGCCCGGCGCCTGCCTTCGCGATCGACGCGGCCTCCTTCGTCGTGTCAGCGGCGACGCTGGCCGGCATCCGCTCAGCCCAGGCCCCCGCCCCCGCCCCCGCACCTGTGCCTGCCGGGGAACCGAGCGCACCAGCGCCGACGCTGCGCCGACTGCTGCGCTCCCAGCGGGTGCTCCAGATCATGCTGCTGGTCACCGTCGCGGCCAACCTGGGATCCGGCGGGGTCGACGGCGTAGCGATCCCGTCGCTGGCCCATGGGCCGCTGCGCGCGAGCGCGGCGGGTTACGGCGCGCTGATCGCCGCCTTCGCGGCCGGCGCGCTACTGGGCACCGTCGCCGCCGGCCAGGCCCGCCGGGCGCGACGGCCCGCCATCGTGGGCTCGGCCGCCTTCCTGGTCGAGGCGCTGTTCCTCGCCGTCGTCCCGTATCTCGGCGGCGTCGTCCTGGTCGGCACCGCGCTGGCCGTCACCGGGGTAATGAACGGCTTCGGCAACGTCGTCATGATCACTGTTTTCCAGCGCTGGGCGCCCCCGGACCTGCTGGGCCGGCTGACTGGCCTGCTGCTGCTGGCCAGCTTCGGGGTCTTCCCAGTCTCCGTGGCACTCGGTGCCGTGGTGGTTCATGACCTCGGCCCGGCCCCGTTCTTCCCGATCGCGGCCGCCGCCCTCGCCGCGGCCATCCTCCTGGGCCTGAGCCAGCGGAGCTGGCGGCAGCTCGGCACCACCGGCGCGTCCGGCCTTACCCCAGTCAGCCAGCCCTGCCCGGCTCCGGCCGCGGCGGATGGAGCGAGTCACTGATGAACAGCTTCCGTATGGCCGATGCCCTGGTCAGCTCGCACATCCGCGAGGTTCGGGGCCAGGTTGCCTGGTGCCGGGCCGGCGCGAGTCACCGGCAGCCGCGACCGCGGGCGCCCCGCAGCCGGGAGCGCCGGGCGGCACTGCGCAGCCGGGTCGGCTTCGCGCTGGTCGAGGCGGGCCTGCGGCTGGTCACGACACGGCCACCGGATCACCTCTCACCGTAGGGCCGGGCTGTCACCTTCGGTAGCCGGAACCGCATCGGGGTCTTCACGGCCGGGTGCGGACGCGCTGAGTATCCGCCAGCAGGACAGGACTGCGGCCAGGACCAGGAGCACGTTGCGTGCCACCAGCACGGCGGTGACCGGGTCGGATCCGTAGACCAGGCGGTCCCACCAGATCGGGAAGATCAGCTGGGTGAGCCCGGCCGCGGCCAGCACGGCCAGCGCGACCGGGCGCTGCGTGGTCTGCCCGGTGGCCAGGCACGCCGCGGCCAGGCCGATGACCCAGAGCAGGTACTGCGGGCTGAGCACCGGGCTGGCCACGAGGAACAGCAAGGTCGCGGCCAGCGGCGCGTCAGCCGCGAACTCCGGCCGCCACCGGGCGCGGCCGCGGGCGACCATCAGCCGCCAGCCGATCACCGCCGCCGCAGCCAGGACGAGGCCCAGCCGGGACGCGTCCTGCGCGAGCGCGGCGTGCCCCCCGCTGAGCTGGTACGCGCCAAACCGGTACACCACCGTCCCGGGCCAGCCCGCCTGCCGCCAGATCATGAACGGCGTCGCGGCGACCGATTCGATCTCAACGCCGCGGGCGTTCTGGTGCGCCAGGAAGCTCGCCGTTCCGCTGGCGCTGATGGCGCAGACCGCGGCGAACACGGCCGCTGCCGCGGCGACACCGCGGCGCTGCTGGCCGGGAGCCATCCCGGCCAGCAGCGTGACCGGCCATACCTTGACCGCCGCCGCGGCTCCGATCAGGGCGCCGCGGACGCTGGCCCGGCGGGCCACGCACAGGGCGGCGACGGAAAGCGCGACCGGGACCACATCGAACCTGCCGACGATGACCGGGCCGAGCAGCGGCACGCCGCACACCCAGTACCAGGCTCCGGCCAGGGACCCGCCGCGCCGGGCCGACAACCACAGCATGACAGTGATGGCCAGGTCGCAGCCGATGGCCAGGACCATGAAGTCTTCCACATAGCCGCCCGGCAGACGGCCGGGCAGCCAGAAGACCAGGCCAGCGCCCGGCGGATACTGCCACATCGGGTCGGCCACCGGGAAGGTGCCGTGGGAGAAACAGCATGCGTACCACCGCTGGTACAGGCCCGCGTCGCCATCCCGGCCCGGCACCGTGGCGTGCCAGTACAGGGCCGTCCGCGTCGCGAGCCAGACCACCCACAGCACGGACGACGGGATGTTCCTCCGCCAGGCCATCAACGCACGGTAACGCTACCTCGCCGGGCCGGCTAGGGATTAACCTGGCGCTTACTGCGAACCGGCCCGGACCCGTTCGGCGAAATGACGCCACGTCCGCGGGCTGAAGGCCAGCACCGGTCCCTGGCGATCCTTGGTGTCCCGGACCAGCACGCGGCCGGCCTCGGCGGGCGCGCCGACCTCGACGCAGTTGCCGCCGTTCCCGCCGCTGTAGCTGGACTTACGCCAGGTCACGCCTCGGCCGGGATCACGTGGATCTTGATCGTGGGCCGTTCGGTCCGCTCGGCCAGGTGAATCAGCTGGTCCTGCATGACCTTGGCGCTGCCGATCCGGCGTCTCAGCACGCCCTCGTCGATGACGGCCCAGAAGGATGGCGGTCTCGGCTGGTCGAAGATGCGCTGCCGGTCGATCCGCGCGGTAACGAGGTTCTCGAGTAAGCATTCAGACGCGGGAGCCGGAGATATGTGAGCGATTTCCGGGTGGTCATGGCGGTGCCCTGGGCCGGCGACCGAAACCGCGCTTTCCCTCAGACGGTCCAGTCCAGCTGCGGCTCCGGGATGGCGAGCTGCCGACCGTGAGCCTGGGCCTCGGCCCGGCCGGCCTGGTCACCGCGCGGGTAGCGGAAGATCCGCCCCGGGAACACCACGAAGCTCTCCGCTGGAGAGTGGAAATCGACGTACCAGCCGGGCTGGTCGAGGGCATCGGCGAATGCCTGCGCCAGCTTCCCTGCTCCGGCCTCCTCGGCTTCGAAGTCCAGGACAGTCCAGATGTCCGGCTGATCGGACGTGGTGCCCTGGGCCCGGTACCTGCTGATCTTGCGGATGGTCAGCTCCAGGTCCTCCAGGGTCGTCCCGACCCGGATGCTCTCGGCTATGAGGGTGCCCTCCACCATGATGATCTCCTCCCTGCTGCACGCCTGCGGCGTTTGCGCGTGCCCGCCGTCCACCGCAACCGTAGTGACGGCCACTGACAATCCAGGATCTTGCGCAAGATGCTTACGTCCTCGACCTCGTCGTCGTCCTGCGTGGTCTGCCAGGCCTTGAGGCAAGTGTCAATTCAGCTCCGCCATTCGTATTGGGGTGGCGGACGATTCGACACGGCTCAAATCATTCGCAGCAGTCGGTTGCATTATAGAAAT
>JBKQQQ010000945.1:0-15685 GCA_052144275.1 Streptosporangiaceae bacterium | reverse complement strand
GCCGCGTTCGAATCGGCCACTGCCCGCGCAGCGGGCGGTACCCGCGCGCAAATCTCCTGGATCATTTCGCGCGGGATGAGCAGCAACTGGGATTCCTCAAGGGTTTCGGCGTCGGCGGACCTAACGTTAGCCACCGCAGCGACTGCCTTCTGGCCAAAACTTCCTCGATGTACTTGGTATCCCGACCGGTATCTTGCCAGCGGGCAGTTAATGCAACTATCGCGCGAGTTCAGCCGAGACGAGAGCTGCGGCAAATGATGTACCTACTAGGTCGGTGGTTGTGCCGCTTACCGTTACCGTGCCAAGGGTTTGGCCGGGGCCGTTCTCGCCTCCGGAAGCTCGCGAGGTCGCAAGGCCTGCGGGTGCCGCTGTGTTGTAGCTGGCGACCGAGCCGCTCCAGTCCAAGGCCTCCACAATGACGGCTCCCTCGACTGCGGCCGGGTATCCGAATTTCTGCGGTAGGTTGCCGACTGCGGTTACCAGCTGTGGGCCCAGGCCACCGCCGTGGCGCTTGCACCAGTCGGCGATGGCCGCGATGGTCTTGCCCAGTTGCGTTTCGCATTTGCCTACTAGCTGTGTTGTCATACTCACGTTCACGACGTCGAAGCGGCCCTTCGGCCACAGTGCGAACGTGAGGGCCAGGAACAACTCCACCGAAGCAGCGAGCCCAGTCGTACAGACTCGCAGCGATTCGATAGTTGCCGCGCTGTTGCGGGCTCGTATCATCTCAGCGACGGCCGACCCATGACCGTTGGCGTCGACTGGAGAGACCTGCTGGGGATCATTGCTCTGCGTGAAGTCGATGACAGTCGCACTGGCATCGGCATCTCCGGTGTCAATCACCGCGACGGAATGGCCACCCGGCGCAGCGGGTGCCGGCGCCGTGACGATGAGCCTGTTCAGATTGGCAAGCGATACTGTGACGATGCCGCCTCCGACAGCAGGGACGGCGGGCGTGGAGCCGACAGGCTCCAGGTAGTAGCCGGGTTCAGTGACAACATCGGCATCGGGGCGGTACCGGCGGATAGCGCTATCTACGCGGTCCGCCACGAGAGAGCCCAGCAGCGGGTCGTGCCGGATCACAAGCACTGCTGGGCAATGGCTATCGCGGTAGTGGGCGTCGTATGCGCCAAGTGCGCGGAATTCGGGATCGGAGATTCCCTCGTAGGAGGGCCTTATCCGCTGGTCCCAGGCCCCTGCGATACCTTCGATTTCCCCGGCTGGTCCAGTAACTGTTGTAAATCCTGCCGTTAGATCACACATGAGATCCTCTCAGTCTTGGTGCTCACGGTGAGCATGCCGCCACGGTACTTATCTTTGTTACCGGCTGTGGCACAGCCTGGATCGTCGTCCACGGGCCGTCCTGAACCTCAATGTGCACAACGGCTGAGCTAGTTGAGTTCAGCAAGGTTCCACAGATCGTTATTTGTGCGGCGCCTTGTCCGTAGGTGACTTTTACAAGTGGCGCTGGAGGGTTAGCGGGAGGCGCAAACCAGATCACCATGAGCGCGACAACGGCCAAAGTGAGTGAAATGCCCGCCGCAGGTATCGATTGCTGGAATGCTCTGACCCGTTCCGGGATTCCCCGAGTTCGGTCCGCAAGAGCGCTGGCATCGGCGTCGGTCGCCGTGGGGGCCATGGTTAGCCATCCGTAGGCTGCACGGTAGCCGTAGTAGATGGCCACCGCACCGAAGGCGACAGCGAGCACGGCCGCCGTCGCGACGACAAGCTTCCACCCTGTATTTAGCGCAGCAACTGAGGTTACGGTCAGTGCCGCTCCCCCCACAGAGAACAGCGCGAGCAGAGCCGTAATCGCACCTAGCCATTTCTCGGCGGTCTGCTGTACGAGTCCGGCTTGCGCCTCTTTCGCCTCATCGACTGCAATAGCACCGGGGATGAATTGCGCAGGGGCGGGATTTAGTGTGTAGTGACCTGGGTCACCAGTGACTTGGGCGAACCAGTAGGCACCGCAACCCGTATAGACCTTAGGTGGCCGTTTGGCATGTGACATAGCACAGCGGCACCGGAACATGCGGGTCACGTCTAGCGAGACAGTTGGCCCCTGAGCCATCCTCGAGACGGCCACGGGTTCGAGATCAATCGGGTATTGAGTGTCATGAAGGCAGCGCCTGCAGCTGCCAACAGCCATGAGATCGCCGCTTGGCTGAGCGACGCTGACCTGTTGATTCGCCGCCAGCCAGTTCTTATCAGCGTCAATCTGAGTTTCAAGATACTCAACATCCATGCGATCCCCCCCAAGGGACAACGCTGCCGAGCAAACGCTAAGAGCGCCAGCCCTTGGCCTGGTGCTATCCCTCGACCGTATCCCAATGGCCGCCGGGCACCGATCGCATCCACTCCTCGTACGCGTTTACGGTCGTGTAGATTCCGCCATCCCCGCAGGGGCGGACACTGCTAGCCGTGGCGCGCGAGGTGGCACCTGCTAGGTACCAGCTGTCCTCAACCTGGATATAGGCCGGGCCCCCGCTGTCCCCGTTGCAGCTGTCGCGGTCCAGGAAGGGCGCTCCGGCTACGAACTCTGTCCGCTGGTCGGCTCCGTACTTCGCGTCCGTGCTTGCGATGGGTACATCCACGATTCGGCGGCGTCCATATCCGCCCGAACTAAAAGCATCGGTGTTACCGTACCCAGCCAGCCGGACGGTGGCCGCCGCCGGGAGGGTCTTCGCGTCGGCGATGACCCGGGGCCGGACGTCTATCACCTCGGACAGGATCAGCACCGAAAGATCATGTACGGGGTTGGGCGGCTGGTAGCCGGGATGAGCGACTGCCGTCTGCACCTCGACCACCCGTTCGTCGTCGGGGAAGGCGACGTCCTCTCCCACGAAGATCCTCTTGGAGCAACCGCCGACGACGCAGTGAGCGGCGGTCACGACGACGTTGGGGGCTACCAGCGTGCCGCTGCAGCACCAGCCGTTGTCGGTGCCGATAGCCACGCAGTCGGGGAAGTCCGAGCTGGGGATGCCCCCTACGATGCGGCCTGGATCCCGGATTAGCTTCCGGGCGTTCTTCAGGAACACAGGATCGAACAAAAGACTGTCGCTTGAAGATGCCACCCCAGCGGCCATGTCTGGCTGACGGACTGACCGCGCCCGCGTCAGGTGAGGCTCCGCGGTCCGCAGCAGCAGCGAGCGCGCATGGCTGATGCCCTCGTCCCCGGAACGGGTCAGGAACTCGTCGACCTGATTCGCGAGCGACTCGAAGACCAATATGAAGCGCTGCTGGTCGTCACCTGCGATCATGTCGGCGAGACGCGCCACGATGTCCATGTGCTCCTGCAACGGATCCGCAGCGGATTTCGCGTTCTGAGCCATCATCCCTCCCGTTAGGTGGCTACCTGGTTTCGGAACCTCGGTATGGTTCAGCCGTGTCTGTCACGCGCTTGTTCGTGAGCTCGGTGATCAGATCGAAGAGAGCCGCACCCGCCGCGCGGTCCTCGGCTGGTGTCGCTACCGGCTTGTCCTCGTCAGCTCTGGGGGAATCACCCATGCTTTCCATTGCCCGATCCAGAATCAACTCCTGGGAAGTCTTAGTCCCCTCCTCGACGAGGTAGTACCTGGCAGGGTTGCGGTCGAACGCCAGCCGGGCGGCGGCGACCAGGCATCGGATGTCGTCACTCGGAGGCTCCAGGCCATCCAGAACCGCCTCGGCGGCCGTGTCGGCGGCCGTCTGCTGGTCCATGGAGAACGACACGACATCTTGCAATTCCAGGTCCCCGAACTGCCGGTACGTACCAGTGAGCAACCCACGAACGATCGCCTCCGCGTCATCCATGAACGGCTCGATGGGATCGGTCTCCTCGGCGTTCGACCTGAATGCCTCGGCCCACGCGTCCCGTTGGTCGGCTGCTTCCTGCGTGAATCCCGTCTGTTCGAGTGCCCGTGCGGCCAGCGCGATCCGAAGGGTCGCTGGAGGGTGCTTCGCAGGGCGAGGACCTGCTGCTGCTGATTCGGCAGCGACCTGCGTGGGATCAGTCGCCAGCAGGTCAGTCAGCGTGGAGACGAACGCCGGGCCTGCGCCTAGGACCCCGTAGAGGTCTGCGAAGACCTCAGGGAGCCAGGCGAACCAGCGGTTGCGCTGTGGTCCCGGTATCGTCGCCGTCACGGCTCGCAGGTGTCCTTCCATGGTGGTGGTCAACCCGAGGTCTCGCTCCACGTCATGGCCGACCTCGTGCGCGATCGCCACCACGTCGGGCAGGTGTGCCACCTGATACCACGGGAGCCCAATGACCGGGACAGGAAGAGCGAATAGGACTTGGAGGAAATCCACGCTGTCCAGCGCGTCTTCCACGTCTTCGACCTCGAACGGGCTCTGCCGGAGGTGAATGAACGGACTGAACTCGCCGCTGAGGAAGACCAGCGGCGCTGCCTTGATGTCTGCCGCCGGGACGCCGCGGCAGTCGTGGTCTAGTGCCTGCTTGTAGCAGGCCCAGGCGAACTCGTCCGCGGCGGCTAGGTATGGACCAAACCAGGCTACGTACCTGAGGTTGAGTTTAGACCGGAAATAGTCCCAGAGCCGGTGCACCTCAAGGATCCGTAGCTGCAGGTCGCGGTTTACTCTGAGGATATCGTCGCCGTCCTGCGAGACTCGCCCGATTTCTTTCTCCACGCGATCGGCCAGCCCGCGGAGCTGATCTGTCAGGCGGGTAATCTGCGATTGGTGCTTCCGCAGCGGCCTTTCCTCGCCAGCGTCCGCAAGCCACCACTCGAACTCCGCCTTGATCCCCGCGAGCTCCTCCTGGAGTTCCAGGAGTTTCCGCTCAGCAATATGCATCGTCGTTTCCTTGCACAGCGGAAGCCAGCCGCAGCCACGGCATGTGGGTGAACAGCGCGATGCTCGCAAGCGGCAGAGCCTCATCAAGGTCAGATGAAAGGACACGGCTACGGAGGCGGGCGCACGTCGTACCGACTGACCGGCCGGTGGCGAGAAGGCGCACCATCGGCTCATATAGCTCACGCCTGGGGTCGGTCGCGTCTCCCACCAGCCCTGTGGCCAGCACGGCCGAGCACCCCCCCAGCGCAAACAACTCGCCCGCGTAAGCGTTCCTGAGCAGGAGATAGAAGATACTTTCTGTCCCGCCCGACGGTCGGTCGACGTCGAGGATGACCAGGGGACGGGAAAGTTCTCGGGGGAAGACTGAAAGTATACGATCCATCGACGACACAGGGATCTCGTCGGAGAACCGTGATCCGCTGAACGCCTCTGACTCCCACTCACCGGGGGCAAACGTCCACGCGACCCCCCCACTTGACTCACGCAGACCGCCTGACAGGTGCAGAATCGCAGGCGGCCATCCATCGCTGATTGCCGAGGTGATCGTGTAAGCCAGCCGGTCCAGAGTCGGGTTCTCGACGACGAGGACATCGAACCCATACCGCTGATACAACATCTCCAGGTCAAGACCGAGAGCCGCCTTGCCACGGAGCCCTTGGAGCTGGCGGAAGCTGCTCGGCTGGACTAGGATGACCCGCGGCCGCTCGCTAGAGTCGTCGCGTTGCGCGGCTAGGTCTCTTTGTAGGCGCGCAAGCACCTCCTGGCGGACAATGCCGTCGGCGGCCAGCATCCGGCTCTCCTGATAAAGGTTGAGCGATCGACCGGTCTCGGGCCCGAAATCTCCGTCCACCGGAAGGTTGGCCTCCAACAAGCGGTTGAGGGCGGCCTGGACGAATCGGATCTCGTCCCGGCCAGCCGCCTCTTTGCTGACGGCCCGGTACACGGTCCCATCCGGTGCATTGAGGTCAACCATGAGGCGTCCCGTATCAGGATGCCGGACTAGCTCCCAGGGAATAGAGGTGAGCCGACGGCTCTCCATCTCGAACCTTATGTCGAAACGATGCTCCTTGAAGCCCTGCAGGGCGTCCGCCGACGCTTCTGGGAACAGCAATGTTCCCAATAGATTGCCCACCTGAGCCCAGTCGCGCCAGAACAGATCTGCGAAATCGTAGGAGAACCGCAGGAGCCCAGGATCACCGGTGCTGTCCCGGAGAAGCAGACGGAACAAGGGGAACTCATCGTGGTACTGGCGGGTTATCTGGCTAGCCGGCGGGATCCAGGTGGAGACCGTGAGTTCCGCGTTCTCGCTGCCGAGCGCAAGTTGCACCCTGGCTCTCGATGTCTCCAGCTCCGCCAGGGCCTTGTCCCCGGCCGTCTCGGGAGACACTCTCGCGCGGAGAATGTCGCCGAGAACCGTGAATACCGCCCCAGCTAGGCTCAGGTAACGGGTCCAGCCGGACGTTCCTGAGCGCCGCCGCGCCAGTGTCCCCTTGGCTTGGTATACGCGTGCGTGCCACTGGGTCTCCTGCTCCGGCGACTCGCCGAGCAACGCCTCGGCCTGTGAGATCAGCCGCGCTGACTTCTTCTCGCTTACGCCCACCAGTGCCTCGGCCCGCTCCACGAGGAAAGCCGCGCACAGCCCGGGATAACTGCGGAATTCCTGCGTGAACGCCTTGATCTCCCAAGAGGTGGGGTTTGTAAATCGGGTCCTTGCACCCAATCGGTCCAGCGCCAGCGACCATTCCCTGAGGTAGAAGCGTGTGCCAAGCTTGCGCAGGGCGGTCGCGGCCGCGAGCAGCTTAGTCCTTGCGGCCCGGCGGTTCCCGGCCAGACGATCCAGCTCAGCCAGGGTAATGCTGAGCAGGGCCCGGTCACTGTCTGACAGTTGCTTGTCACTGGATATCTGGAGCAGGCGCCGGATCTCCCGCAGGCGTCCTCTCGACCCAACGTCCTCGAGTTCGCCGACCCGGCATAGTTCTCGCAGCAGGACCACCCGGGCTGACGGCGGCGAGATCATGCGAAGCTGCGTCACTATGAGCTCGAGCAATTCTGCCTGCCAGTCCGATGAGCCGACAGCCAGGCCTTCTACTGCCGCCCTGATCAAGCGCCGAGGGGGGGCGTTCAGAGCATGCAGTTGATCGAGCGTGGACCGCATCTGCTGTGCGGCTTCGGTTGGCGTGCCTTGCCTGGCGAGAAGCTCTGCGCGGACCAGCGAACGCTGCAACCACCCGTCGCACCCGCTCGCTATCTCGAGTTCCTCGGCCGCCAGCAGGTGATGCCCAGCGACCTTGAGATTCCCCACCTCACGCATTTGCAGCGTGGCCGAATGGGCATAGCAGCGCGCGGCGCCCTCCAGATCGCCCTCGCCGTACCACATGCTCTGTGCGACGTCGAGAGCAGCGAGAGCGCGCCCGAACTGCATCACTGCCCCCGCCGCGAGCCCGGTGAGCTCGCATTCCGATGCCGTTTCGATCGACGAGGTAATGCCCATGGTCGAAGCCGTCTCGCCAGGGGCGGCAGCATTCGCGATCCCGGCCAGTTTCAGCGCATCGCCGGCCTGGCGACTGGCCAGGGCTGCCTCCACCAGGACAGCCCGGGCCCTCCAGTCCCCGGTCCGGTCATGGACCTGTTGCGCAGCGGCTCCGGCCTGGCTTTGGTGTCCTGAGCGGAGCATGATCTCGGCGTCCGTAAGCATCAGCTCGGCCCACTGATCGTCAGGGAGCGCATCTGAGCCCAGCGCCGCGAGGCATTCTTTATGGGCCTCTCGCAACCGGTCGAATTCGGCGTAAGCGGCTGCGGTTCTCATGCGGATGAAGGTCTCCGACCGATGTCCCGACGGCAGCCGGCGCGCTGACCGCAGCGCGGTCCGATAAGTATTTGCCGCGGCCCGGTCCCACCTGGCGAGCTGCACGTCGGCCAACAGCAGCTGAAGCCGGACGATGTCCTGTTCATGATCAGCCAGCGGCAGTGCGTCCTGGAGGAGCGACTCGGCGCCTGTCACGTTGCCGTCTTTGAGAGCCAGCGCGGCCCGCACGTATGCCAGCCGCCATTCGGGGACCACCTGTCGGCCAAGGTTCCTGTGTCCGATTTCGACCGCGGCCAGATTCTGTTCGGCCTGGCTCCAGAGCTGGTCGTTGGCGCTCACCTTTCCGACCCGAGCCATCTGGGTAAGCGCGCTAGCGCGCTCGAACTGGGCCTCGAGCAGGGTCTCGCGGGTGACAATGGGACTGTTGCCGTCCCAGGGCCAGGGATTCCCCCGGCCATCGATATAGTCCGGTCCGAGCAGCTCTGCGGCCAGAGCCTCCCGCTGCTCGGGGTCGCCTAGCTCGACGGCGTCGAGTGCTTCGCGCCAATAGCGAGCGGCCTGGGCACCCTCAAGCTGGAAGCGGTGGTATATCGCCTCGCTCGTCCACCGATGCCACTGGCTCCGGTCGGTCGTCGCCTTTTGCTCGAAGTGGCGGATCGCATCCTGGTGGAGGCGCCGGAACACCTTGCGCGGCCGGATGAGCCGCCGCATGGGCACCACCACGTTGGGATGAAACCGCAGCGTCTCGGGCTCGCCCGGGACCAGGAATACCCAGGAGGTCAATCCAGCGTACTGGGAGAGCTGTGTAAACAGCGCCTCGAGGTCCAAGGCCCCTTGCGGCGACTTCATGAGATCGGTCTGGAAGGCAGGCACGCTGCCCGCGAGCTGCTGCGGCAGCGAGTCCTGTTTCGGGGAGTCGAAGGTCAGCTGTCCCGACATGACCTCTCGCAGGTAGCGCTGCATGACCTCGCGAACGAACTCGAGAGTCAGGGTCCTCGGGACGACGCCATATCGGAGCAGCCACCGGACCTGCGGGTTCTCGATACGGCTGATAATCCGGAGAATAAGGTATATAAGGTCGGCATCGTAGCGCCTGATTTGCGCCGGGGAAATGCTGGGACGTTGCTCGGCAATGTCGGCGAGCAGGGAAAGCTTGAATGGGTCGCCGCCAACCTTGTCGACAATCGCCTTGCGGACAGAAGGTCTGGTGATGCCGCGCAATTGTGCAAGGTAACGGTTGGAGTCGTCCGGCGAGAAATCTCCGAGGACGCGCTCGGACATCGGCGGCAGCGCCTGCGCGGTAGACCCAAGAATCTCTCTGAGATCGTATCGGCCGGATAGGACCAGGCACAGCATCGGGCATTGGTCAAGAATCGAAAGGAGCAGATTGAGGAGCGCAAGCAGGTCGCCGTGAGGTCGCAGATGCACCTCCTCGAGAGTGTCGAACACCATGAGCACCGGATTGTCCCCGGCCGCCTCAGCCAACCTCTTGGCGAACCGTCGTGGCACAGTGGCGGCCAAGCGAGCCTGCTGGCTGGCGAGTCGCTTGCTGGCCGCCATGATCCGACTGGTATCGGTGTTCCGCCGCCGCAGGAGGGGCGTGACCCAGCCGTATTGCTCGAGAAACTCGTTGAATGCCGCCTCTGGAAACTGCTGGTTCAGTTGCGCAGCAGCCTCCAGCAGCACTAGCCAGGGGTTCTTGGTAGCGTTCACCGGGTCGAGGAAATCGAAATCCAGCTTCGCGCAAGGCACTCGGCCCTTACCAAAGGGCCTGTTTGCCGTACGCCGCTCGGGTGCGAGCTGTCTGGCAATGAGCCAGCGCAGCTCCATTGTCTTTCCCCTTCCGCCAGGCGCGTGCAGGTGCAGCACACGTGATCCCCGGCCGGTTAGCAATTGCGCATAGGCGTCCAGCGTGCCGGCCGGCTCGAGAAAGGTGGCGGTCTGAAGGTACTCGGCGGACCAGAGGCTTCGAGCCCGCAAATATGCCGTCCGGCCCTTGCGGAGTTCCGCCAGCTTGGGCCCGAATACGGGACTGCGCTCCTCGACGCTCAGCACATCGATCAGGTCCTGACAGAAAGCGAGGTCAAACCGCTCGTCTGCCTCCCGGTACAGACGGCTGAAAAGCACCCCGGCCGCTTCGTGGTCAGACAGTGCCAATTGCGCGAGCAGGTCAAGTGGTCGATCTGTCTTGGCGTAGTAGTCGATCAGGCGCGACACCAGGGGGTGTAGCGTCTCGGGGAGTTCCGTCTCGGGTGGTGGCGGCCGGCTGTCGGACCACCAGGCCTTCCAGTTGATCGATCGGGCATCCGGTCGCAGCCGGTAGATCCCTGGCCTCCGCGGGACCGGTTCCACCTCCGCAGCCTGGACGAAGTCGTCGAACTTAAGCCAATCAGCATCGCTTTCTTCGGGTGCAAGCACTTCGTCGAAGAGCTTGCGATCGAATGTGCGGACCACCGCACATCTCCTGAGCGCTTCGCGCTCACCCAGCGGTCGCAGCGACGAGAGGATGGCGTCCGGAGGCTCACCGCCAGCAAGTCGTTGGAGGATCGCAGCTTGAACCGACTCCATTGCGCACTCCTTAGAGTCGAAGGGCGAGATCTCGCACGACCATGAGTTCCTTGATCTTCCATGGAGCGTGTGCGTGTATAAAAGGTTTCACGGCCGCGATGAGGTCTTTGTGTTCCTCTCGAAAGTCCCTTCCGAGCGCCAGCACGACATCCTCGGCCAGTGACTCATATTCCTCCGGTTTACACAGGTCAACGTTGATCCATTCCCCGATGCCCAAGTCGTCCGCGGGCCAGTAGTCGCGTACCTGCTCGGTCGTCAGCGCGACGACTAGCCGGAGGTTGGGAATGTCATCCTCGTCGGCCACCCTGCGGATGAGCCCTGGAAACAGATCCTGCTGAAACGTCGATAGCAGTAGCCCATCCAGTTGGTCGAGGATCAGGACGAGGGGACTTTCGGCGGTGGCGGCGCCGAGCGCATCGCGGAACGACTCAAGCGTCCGGTCGACAAGCGTCACCGCGCCGGGCTGAAGGGAATCCGGGACAGGGGGATCGTCGGCGTGCGGTACCTCGCCTGCGGGCTCCACCGGAAGATGCCCGGAGGCGAGATAGGGCAGGTCATAGTTGAACCGGTCGAAAGCTCTGGCCGCTGACTCGCCTAGCGAGGGCAGGTCCTCGGGCGTGTCCCGGATCTCACAGAGCGCCTTGACGAGATCGCGTCTCTCACCCACTCGGAAGTTGACATACTTGACCCTGCGGCCACGCAGCGCGCAGCGTCTTCGGATCCAATGCAGCAAGCAGCTCTTGCCGGTGAGAAAGTCGCCCGTGACCACCAACAGCCGTCCCGGATCCGTGCCCACGTCAGGGTCGACTCCCATGGCCAGCTTGTATCGTTCGTCGACTCTGTCGACGAACACCTGGATGACATCCTTCAACCGCAGTCGCGACTCGGCTCTGCGCCATTCTTGCTCTGAGATCGCGGAGGTGATGGGGAGCACCTGCTCGGGTCGCACCCGCAGTGTCAGGCTGGGAAGAAACCAGTCACGTCCCTGCATAGCCACACCTACGGCTATGAACACAGCCTGGCGGGCGCTGGTGACAGCCTTGTCGATCATCTCGCCTCTGGCCAGCGCCTGGTACAGCGTCCCGCCGAATTTCGCCGCTGCCTGCCCTCGGATATCGCCCTGCATGCCGATGACCGCAGCCGTGCCGCCGGAGAGGAACGCCTCGGTGAGGGATCGGACGTCTGCCACGTCTCCGGACCGGCAAGCGTTCATGACCGCCACCCGCGGTGATGGACGCAGGAGGCTACGGACGTATTGGCTGGTCAGCAGCCAATACTTGCCTGCGCTGCGGTTGAACACCCGTAGTGCGGCCTCATTGGTCCCGGGTACGCGCGTTCCGTGACCGATGAAGTGAAAAATGTCCGGGGTGAGCCTGTCGTAGGTGGCCTTCAGCTCCACCTCGCTCGGCTCCGTTAGGAACTCCGCCTCGACCCGTCCCTCAAACCCCGGAAGGGCGAGTTTGATCGCCCGTACTTCGTCCAGAGTGCCGAGCTGGTCATCGCGCTTACCCTCCACAACCAGCACACGGATGGGCACGAGTTGCTGCGTAGCGTCCTGGTCGAGCTCCTGAACGCGCATGAACAAGCTGGTCGGGTTGACGAAGAGATGTTCGTCCTGGCCCATGATCTCCCAAGGGAGCAGCCGGAGGTTCGGTGGCTCGATCCGTAGCAAGGTCCGCAGCCCCTCCGGGTGGCTCCGCCGGATCTTGTCCCAGCGCGCTCCCACGTCGCCCCGCAACACAAGACCAGTCAGGTAGCCTCCGATATGGTCAAATGCGCCTGACTGCCTGTTGTCCTGGACGTATCGGCGGATCTGCTCGTCCACTGTCCCTTGCCCGATCTCGGCAGGGGCCATCGAAGGGCAAAGGTCAGCCGGGATGGTGCTGGAGACCAGCGGTTCAGCGGGCCAACCGCCGCTATCGTCCTCTTGAAAGAGCGCTACGAGGTAGCCACCGCCACCCGGATCCGCCGTAACCGAAAGCAAGAGAGTAATCATCGGCAGACTCCCCCCACAGTGCCTTGCTCGCGAACGGTACGTCGAAGCTGAGATTTCGTCAAGGAGTTTAGCTTGTCCTTCTTGAGCCGGCGGTGACCCATATCTCTACAGAGCAGCCACTCGGTCGGGTGATACGCCCAGGGGCAACGCTCGAAACATTGGACAGCCGGATGGGTTGTACCTTCCCGGTGGACCTGCAGAGGTTCTCCAGCAATCGTCAGGCGGATTAGTTAGTCAAATAGTTCACTACCGGCCGGAGAGCCCCACTGGCACCATAGGGATGCGGTGTTCTCGTGCGGCAACTACTATCCGACGGGTCGCATTGCTCCCGCCAGCCTCGTCACGAGGTTGCCGATCAGCTTGGCGCAAGTTTGCACGAAATTTTACCTGCTCTGCAGAGATACGCGATGGGCATGGCATCAAGACCCTTTAAATCAGCTTCAGGGTGGCGGACACAGTACGACAACGTTTACTTGCCGACAGGCGGCGGTATGGATGCGGAAAAGGGGGAGGGATGATGGCTTCGAACTGGCCGCCCTTGCGGGAAGGCTCAGCCGGCGAGGATGTCCGCAGCGCGCAGTACCTCCTAGTTGATCATGGTTCGGTGCTCGCCGTGGATGGAACCTTCGGGCCGCTGACCGATTCTGCCGTGCGCGCGTTCCAGGCTAGCCACGGCCTCGCCGTGGACGGCATTATCGGGAACACGACCTGGCCCGTGCTGATCATCCAGGTATCGTCCGGCAGCTCGGGAGACGCTGTGCGCGCCGCGCAGAGCCAGATTTACTCTCGGGCGAGCAGCTGGGTGACCGTTGACGGCACCTTCGGCCCGGAGACCGACAGGGCCGTGCGGTTTTTCCAGGAAGACGTCGGGCTCGGCGCTGACGGGATCGTCGGCCCGCAGACCTGGAACGCCCTGGTGTCGGGGTACCTAGCCAGCCAAAGCGGGCAGGGCGCCGCCGACGCGGTATTCACGGCATGGGCAAATGGTGACCGGGCGGCTGCCCTGAAAAACGCGACACCGCAGGCTGTGAATCAGCTTTTCGCGCGGACGTGGCAAGCGAGCGACGGATGGAGTTTCGCCGGATGCGGCGTCGCTGCTGGCAGCTTTCTTTGCACCTGGAACCGGCCGGGCCAGCAATTGGTCCTGGAAGGCAACGATAATACCGGGGCACCTTTCACCTACATCAGGAACGCGGCCTTCGAACCCTAGCCCTCCTGGCGGTGGCAGTCACTACATTAGGTAACACGGCTCGCGTGGATCGATTTCCGGACATTCAATGTGCAGAAAGTGTTTCCGTTCCGGGAAGTTAGGCAGGTGGCTGCGCCTGGCGGGTGCGCTATCTCCTCGCGCACCATCCTGATCCTGATGCCACTGTCCGTACGATGAGCACCATGACGGTAGCGTTGTCACTCGAAAACATTGGGGAAGCAAGCCAGTCCATCGACCCGGTGTTCCTGCGCTCCCCGCAGTTCGTCAGTGCCGAGCTTTCCGACCGGCTGGGTCGGGAGACAGTCGTCAAGGTCGAGACGTTCAACCCGATCAAGTCGTTCAAAGGGCGCGGCGCTGACTATTTCATGCACCAGGTACCCTCCGGCCGGACGGCAGTGTGTGCCTCGGCCGGGAACTTCGGTCAGGCCATCGCCTACGCAGGCAGTGCGCGAGGGGTGTCGGTGAGAGTGTTTGCGGCGACCACCGCGAACACGGCCAAGGTGGCGCGGATGCGGGAACTCGGCGCCCAGGTGGTGCTCGAAGGCCAGGATTTCGATGCGGCCAAGAGCGCGGCCCGCGACTACGTTCGCCTGCACCCCGAGTGCCTTTTCGTGGAAGACGGGCACGACGCGCGAATCAGCGAAGGCGCCGGCACCATCGCCGTCGAATTGGATCGCATGCACATGGACGCATTGTTCGCCAGCCTCACCGGAGGCGATCCGCCTAGCCGGGACATCCAGCGCCTTGGCTAGTGCCGTGTCAGATCACGTAGCCCGGTTGGCCCGGTCGTGCGGACGGCGCGCCTGGTCTCAGGTCCAGCCGCCACGATGTGACAGCGTGGCGGTTGCAACCGCCTCGATGTCACATCGTGACGGTCGGCCGGGTGGCGCTGCGGCCGGTGACGATACTGAGGGGGCTGGTGAGGTACTTGCTCACCTCAAGCGGAACTCCTTCAGCAAGATCTCCCCCGGGGGCACAGGCGGCATGATCGTGTCCGTCATCACTGCCTCCTCCTGGTGATAGTCAACGACCGCCGGAATAATGCCGTGGCGGCAAGCGGCCAGCCCTGCCGCCCTAAGAACGCATGCGACGGCCGGACCGCTGCCTATCGTTTGGTAGCCATTCATCCGCCGCATCTTGTGGCCAACCGGGTGTCCTGCAAAACTCCCCAGCATGGCACAGAATCAGACGCCGGACTCCGGCGGCGTGAGCAGGCGGGGGCTGCTGAAGGCCGGAGCACTCGCGGCGGCCGTGGCCCCGGCGGCGTCCTGGCGCCGGTCCAACCCGGATCGCCTGCTGGCATCTGGCCGGGCCGGGCTTCGGCGCCCGGGTTCGCTGCCCGACCCGCGGCTGCCCGCGGGCACCGACACGATCCCGCAGATCGAGCACATCGTCGTGGTGATGATGGAAAATCACTCCTACGACAACCATCTCGGCATGCTGCGCCGCCCCGGCGCGGACGGCTTCCGGCTTGGCCGGAACGGGCTGCCCTCGGCGTCGAATCCGTACCCGGACGGCCGGATCCAGCACGCATTCCGCATGCCGACCACGTGCCAGCTGTCCGGCCATCCGGCGCAGGACTGGCTGGCCAGCCACGTCCAGTACGACGGCGGCCGGCTGGACGGCTTCGTCGCCTCCGCCAGCGGCCCGGTCGCCATGGGCTACTGGGAGCAGGCCGACCTGCCGTTCTACTACTCGCTCGCCTCGACGTTCCCGATCGCGGACAGGTATTTCTGCTCAGTGCTCGGGCAGACCTACCCGAACCGGCGCTACCTGATGGCGGCCACGTCGATCGGCCAGGTCGACGACACGCTCCCGGCGCAGTCCGACTACCCGGCGGGCGGCACCATCTTCGACCGGCTCGATGCATACGGCATCACCTGGAAGGACTACTACACCAACCTGGCCACTCCCGAGCTTTTCCCCCAGCTCTACCTCAAGAACCTGGGAACCAAGATCGTCCCCATCGCCGGGTTCTTCACCGACGCGGCCGCCGGGACCCTGCCCGGCTTCTGCCTGGTAGAGCCGCAATACGGCACGGCCGACGAGGAGAACCCGCAGAACATCGCCAGGGGAGAGGCGTTCGCCGCGCAGGTAATCAACGCGGTGATGGCGGGCCCGGCCTGGGATCGCACACTGCTGATCTGGACGTTCGACGAGCACGGCGGGTACTACGACCACGTGCCCCCGCCCCC
The DNA here is from genome assembly GCA_052144275.1 of Streptosporangiaceae bacterium. Classification (GTDB taxonomy): domain Bacteria; phylum Actinomycetota; class Actinomycetes; order Streptosporangiales; family Streptosporangiaceae; genus Palsa-504. The sequence continues at coordinate 119 of JBKQQQ010000945.1, read as the reverse complement.
GGCAGTGCCGCCCGATGACATCCCGCCCGCCGTCCCCGCCGGACAGTCGGCCTACGACGGATTCGCCAGGTACGGATTCCGGGTCCCGTGCGCGATCGTGTCCCCGTGGGCCCGGCCAC
>JBKQQQ010000944.1:0-16608 GCA_052144275.1 Streptosporangiaceae bacterium | reverse complement strand
CCAGGTCCCGGTGAGTGCCGCGTCCTTCAGCAACGCCTGCAGTGCCGGCGCGTCCATCTGTCCTGACGGTGCCATGCCGCTCTCCCGTTTTAGTTCGATTCCGATACCAAAATAGTTTTGATATTAGAACTATATGTATCCGGGCTTGGCCTGTCAAGGAGGAAGTCTGCCCGGGGCGCCCGGCGCGTCGGCCGCTGCCCGAGCCACCGGGCGGATCACGCCACCGCGGGGACTCGGCTGGGCTGAAAAGCTACCGGTATTCGGCTAGCCGGGGCCGGACGCCGGCTAGCACGAGAATAATGATAAGTATTGCGGCTCCAGCCGGGATGTATCCGGTCCAGCCGTTCATATCCTGCTGGCCCGCGCTGATCGCCCCGGTGAAGGCGCGCTGGTTAATGGCGATAAGCCCGGCCAGCGCGTTGTCGTACTGGGTGAAAGCCCAATTGGAATTGCCCGGAGCGTAACTGGTGTCGAACGCTATCGCGGCGCGGAGGTCCCCGCTGCGGTTTAGCGCCCGGATATGGCGATCGTCTCGCTCGTACACCTGGTAAGCAGCCAGTGTCTGCTCCGCCGCCGCCCGCTCTCCGGCGAAGGTGATGTTGCGGAACTCGGCGCCGAAATATCCGCCGAAGCCGATGTCCGCATGGTTGGCGCGGTACGCGCTGATGGCCCGGGCCAGCGCGGCGTCGTACTGGAAGATCCCGGCCCTGGCCAGCTGCACCAGCTGCTGCGACTTGTTCTCGAACGCCTGCTGGTACTGCCCGGCCCGGGCCGGGTCAACCAGGTAGCGGCTCTCGTCGGCGTTGGCGTCGTCACTGAGCGCGCGGGCCTGGGATAGGGCGATGATCGAGTCGAACGCCTCGGCCTTGGCCACGTGCAGCTGCCCGGCCGCCGCGGAGAGCGTCACGGCGCTCGCGGCCACCAGCGTCACGGCGACGAGCGTGGCCACGGCCAGCCCCGGGTTGAAGATCCTCCGGTACCGGACCGCGAAGTAGATCTGCATGCCCACCAGGACGGCGAGCAGCGTCGCGCCGCACCGCGCCACCCACCAGGCACCGGACCGTGCAGCGGATCGTTTCGCCTGGTAGACGGCGTCCAGGGAGGCCGCGTTCTGATTGGTGAGGCTGCGCGCGGACGGCAAGATGCTGCCCTGCAGCAGGTCGGTCGCCTGCCGGTAGAGGGTGAGCGCGGCAGCCGGCGGCCGACCGGGCCGACCGGAGCCGGAGCCCTGGCCGTCGAGGTACATGGCCTCGCCCGCCAGCGCCTCGTAACTGCCGAGCCCATCCAGGACGGAGCGCAGCGACTGCTGGGCGGACGGCACCGAGCCGGCCACCACGGCGGCGCGCTGCAGATCCTGGTCCGCCTGCACGCGGTCTTGCTCGTAGATGGCCTGCGCTTGCTGGCGGTCGATGCCGAGGCCGCGCTGCCCGCCGACCAGCAGCACGTTGGCGACCTGTGCGTCCATGTCGTTGAGGCGGAAGTACAGGTCGGTGGTGGCGAGAACCTCCGGCTCGGACTGCTGCCCGATCAGCCGCAGGCCACCGGCTACGCTCCCGAAAATGGCGGCCGCGATCAGGCCCAGAAATACCGCGAGGAGTACCGCCACCGCGGCCATCCCGCGGATGCGCTCGGGCCGGGTCTGCCGACGGAGAATACCCGGCAGCCTGGACCTGCGGCCGGGGCGGCCCGGGCCGGGAATCCCGCCGACGAGCTCCGCCACGGAAGCGACCGCTGCCGGCGGCACTTCGCTGGCAGGCGCCATTCTGCTCATCGCTGCCACGCATTCTCTATGCGCCTTCGGCGTGATCAAAAGAACACGCCGCACCGCGCCTGCTGGCGTATCAGCAGGGAACGCTCGAATTATATTGGCTCGGGATAAATGCGAGCGTTAGGAATGTGTTAGGCATTAAATGCGGGCGTTAGGGTTTTGTTAGGCAGCTGAACGGCAGCCGGTACCGCGAAACTCGCCTGGGCCGTTGCCCTCACGTCGGCCGCGACATCACCGGCATCAGTGCTTTCACCTGACCGGGCCTTCACCTAAGGCCCGGTGGCCCATCGGTCTGTCGGGCCTGCCGCGTGGAAGGCCTCCTGGGCCAGGCCTGGAGTGTCGTAGTAGGCGTCGGGGCCCAGGGCCGCGCTGATGCCGTAACGGTCGAGTTGCTGTCGCACCGGGCCGAGGACGGAGCTGAGGACCAGGCGCACGTGGCGCCGGTGAAGGTGTTCGATGACCCTGGTGAGGACCGCGGATGCGGTGTAGTCGACGTCCTCGATGGCGACGCAGTCGAGGACCATCCAGCGCAGTGGGCCGCCGTGGCCGACCAGGGCCGCGACGTCCTCTATCAGCTTGGCCGCGTTGGCGTAGTACAGGCTGGTGCCGAACCGGTAGACCACCAGTCCCTCCTCGGTGCGAGCGCCGGGCCCAACCGGGACAGGCTGCCAGTGCTTAGCGGGTGACTTCACCAGGACGCTGTTGAACGGGCTGTAGCTGTGCCGCAAGTGGTCGACGATCGAGGCGACGACGGCGAGCGCGATGCCGTACTCGACCCCTAGGGCCACCACCGCGGCGGTCGTGAGCAGGGCCACGGCGAACTCGTGTTTCCTGCAGGCCCGGATCTGCCGCATCCCCTTGACGTCGATGAGCTCGACGGCGATCAGGAAGACCACCGCGGCCAGGGCGGCGTCCGGCAGGTAGGCCAGCGGCCCGGTGAGCAGCACCAGGACGAGGAGGACCACGGCGGAGGCGGTGAGCGGGGACAGCTGGCTGCGACCGCCGGCGGTGTCGACCATCTGCGCCTTGGTCGGGCTGCCGTTGACCACGAACGTGCCGGAGAACGCGGCGGCGACGTTGGCCGCACCCAGGCCGACCAGATCGGTGTCCTCGCTGAACTCCTCCTCGTACTTCCCGGCGTAGGCGCGGGAGGTGGCCGCGCTCTGGGCCAGGATGACCACGAACATCGACAACGCCGCGCCGAGCAGCGCCCCGGCGTCGTGCCAGCCGAGGGCGGGCAGTCCCAGGCTCGGCAGCCCGCGCGGGACGTTCCCGACCACGGCCACGCCGTGACTGGCCAGCCCCACGGCCCAGCTCACGATGATCGCGATGATCACCGCGATGAGCGGCCCCGGGATCTGGCGGGTGATCCGGCGAGCCGCGACCACGATCACGATGACCCCGATCGATACCGCCACGTCGGCCGGGTGCGCGTGCGGGAGGGCGCGCACCGTGTTCAGCAGCCTGGGCAGGGTCTGCTTGCCTGCGGCGGTCACCCCGAGCATGTCGGGCAACTGCCCGGCCGCGACCTGGATGCCGACGCCGGTCAGGAACCCGACCAGCACGGTGCGGGACAGGAAGTTCGCCAGGAAACCGAGCCGGGCCAGCCGGGCCACGAGCAGCATCCCGCCGGCCAGCAGCGCGGCGAGCCCGGCCAGCCGGACGTACCGCTCAGAGCCCGCCGCCGCGAGGCCGGTGAGCGCGGCGGCGAGGATGGCCGCGGTCGCGGAATCCGCGGCGACCACGAGGTGCCGGGAGGAGCCGAGGACGGCGAAGACCGCCATCGGGAGGAGCATCGTATACAAGCCGGTGACCAGCGGCATCCCGGCGATCTTGGCGTAGCCGAGCACCTCCGGGATGCCGAGGGCGGCCAGCGTGAGGCCGGCCAGCATATCGGTGGGTACCCGGGACCGGTCGATGGGCAGCACCCCTTGCAGGACGGGCTGGGCCCGCAGCCATCCACCTAGCGAAGCCGGCATCGTCCCACCTCCTCCTTGCCCTCGGCATAGTTCGGGATTAGTTCATCATCTCGCTACCGGGCGTTCAGCGCCCTTGACGACGTACCACGGGCACCACAGAATGACGCTCTAAAGAGGAGCCTCATTGGAAGCCAGCACTGCCCGCACCTCGGCCGACTCGGTCGCCGATGCGATCGTAGGGGCGCTGGCTGAGGCGGGAGCGCGGTTGATGTTCGGCGTGCCGGGCGGCGGTCCCAACCTGGACGTGGTCGGGGCCGCGGCGACGGCCGGGCTGCGCTTCGTCCTGGCCCACGGCGAGACGGCCGCGGCGATCATGGCCGCCACCTACGCCGACCTCACCGGCACGCCCGGGGCCGTGGTCGTCACCCGGGGGCCGGGGCTGGCCAGCGCGGTCAACGGCATCGCGCACGCGGCCCTGGACCGGCTGCCCGTGGTGGTGATCGCCGATACCGTCTCGGCGTCCGACGCCAGCCGGGTCAGCCACCAGCGGATCGACCAGGCGGCGCTGGGCCGGTCGGTCGCCAAGGCGGCGATCACCGTCGGCCGGCACCCCGGCGAGGTAGCCGCGCGGATCGTCCGGATGGCCCTAGCGGCGCCGCCGGGGCCGGTGATCGCCAACATGGACGACAGCGCCCCCGAAGACAGCGCCCCCGAAGACAGCGCCGCCGAAGACAGCGATCCGCCGACCCCCGCGGCCGCAGGCGCTTCACTCCTGGCCGGGGCGCTGCGGGCGGCGCGGCGGCCGGTGCTGCTGCTGGGCGCGGGCGCCATCCCGCGGACCGCCGCCATCAGGGCGGCCCTGGCGGGCCGCGGCATCCCGGCGCTGCACACCTACCGGGCCCGCGGCGTCATCCCGGACTCCGCCGCCGAGGCGGCCGGACTGGTCACCGGGGGCACGATGGAGTGGCCGCTGCTGGCCGCGGCCGATCTCATCATCGGGCTCGGCGTGGACGAGGCCGAGATGATCCCGGCACCGTGGGACTACGCCGCGCGGACCATCCTGATCACCGAGCCAGCGGCCAGCACGCCGAGCCCGGCCGGGTCCTACTTCACTGGCGCAACCGCGGTGCGGATGCCGCTGGCCCGGGCGGCGCAGGTGCTGGCCGAGGCACTGGCTGAGGGGCCCGGTCACGACTGGCCGCCCGATGCCGGACGCGCGGCCAAGACGGACGCCGCCGAACGGCTCGCGGCGGCCGCCATCGCCTCCCCTGGGCTGCTCGCCCCCCAGCAGGTCGTCGCGACGGTGCGGGCCTGCACCCCGCCGGAGACCATCGCCACGGTGGATGCGGGCGCGCACATGCTGGTCGCCATGCCGCTGTGGGAGGTGCCGGAGCCCCGTCGGCTTCTCGTCTCCAGCGGGCTCGCCACCATGGGCTACGCGCTGCCGGCCGCGATCGCCGCCGCGCTGTGCGCGCCGCGGGCGCCGGTGGTGGCGTTCACCGGGGACGGCGGCCTGGGGATGACGCTGGCCGAGATCGAGACGGCCGTCCGGCTATCCCTGCGGGTCATCGTGATCGTCTTCAACGACGCCGCGCTCAGCCTGATCAAGCTCAAGCAGAAACCGGCCGGGCACGGCGGCGACGAAGCGGTCAGCTACCACCCGGTCTCCTTCGCGGCCGCCGCGACCGCGATGGGTGCCGCGGCCGCCGCGGTGACCACCGAACAGGGCCTGGCCACGGCGCTGGCGGACGCCCTGCGCCGACCCGGTCCCACCGTGATCGATGCCAGCGTCGATCCGGCCGGCTATCTGGCTGTCATGGAGCTCAGCCGGGGGCAGGCCGGACGCAGATCCGTGCCCGGTATCAGCCGGGCGCTCGGAGTGCCCTGTCCCTAGCGCGAAGGAGCGTGCGTAGTGAGCATTACCGTGGCGAAGTTCAGAGACGTCTCTGAGGGAACCCAGCCCGGTCAGTTCATGATCGGCGAGCGGGAGCCGGTGACGAGCCTCGCCGACCTCGATCCGATCTACAAGCGGCTGCTCGACGAGCCGGTGACCGCCATCGTCGCGGTGACGGGCTCGGACGGCCAGCCCAACCTGACCCCGGTGTGGTTCGACTACGAGGGCGACACCGTACTGCTGAACCTGGCCACCCACCGCAAGAAGGTGGCCTGGCTGCGCAAGGTGCCGCACGCCACCTTCCTGCTGATGAACCCGGAGAACACCTACCACTGGCTCAGCCTCAAGACGGTGGTCAAGCGGGAGGTCTCGGAGGACGACCCGGTGGAGGGCCAGCGGGTCACCGACCAGCTCGACCGGATCTGGGTGAAGTACACCGGCAACGAACCGCCCTACGCCCTGCGCGACCCCTCGATGGACGAGCGGCGCGTCCTGTTCGAACTCGAGGTGGTGAAGGTGGCCACGTTCGGGCGGCCCTAGGAAGGGAAGGCACAGCCCGAAGGTGCCCGGAATGCCCCGTGTCATCGTCATGGGCGGCTCGATAGGCGGCCTGACCGCCGCGCTCGTGCTCCGCGACGCCGGCTGCGAGGTCCGGGTCTTCGAGCGATCGTCGGCCGCGCTGCAGGCCCGCGGCGCGGGCATCGCCACCCTCGACGCCACCCTGCGCTACCTGACCGAGCGGGGCGGCCTGCAGCGGGCCGACGTGTGCTCCGCCACCGACTGGATCAGGTTCCTGCGGCCCGACGGCAGCATCCTGCACGAGCAGCGGCACCGTTACCTGTTCTCGTCGTGGAACACCATCTGCACCTCGCTGCTCGAGCTGTTCGACCCGGGCCGCTACCTGCTCGGGCGCGAGGTCACCGCGTTCAGCCAGGCCGGGGACTCCGTCCACGTCACGCTCGCCGATGGCGCCAGCGCCGAAGCTGACTTGCTGGTGTGCGCCGACGGCGTGAGTTCGCTGGCCCGGGCGCGGTTGCTGCCGGAGGTCAAGCCGTCCTACTCGGGTTACGTGGCCTGGCGCGGAACGCTGCCCGAGCAGGCGCTGACCGCGGCCACCCGCCAGCGGCTCGGCGACGCGCTCACCTACCAGGTGCTCAAGGACAGCCACATCCTCGTCTATCCCATCCCCGGGCCAGGCGGCGCGCTGACCGTCGGCGACCGCCTGGTCAATTTCGTCTGGTACGTCAACGTCGCCGAGGGCGCGGAACTCGAGGAACTGATGACCGGCCGGGACGGCATCCGCCGGGCGGTGTCGCTGCCGCCGGGCGCGGCCACCGACCAGGCGGTGACCGCGATGCGGGAGGCCGCCGCGGCCGGGCTGGCCCGGCCCATCACGGAGGTCGTGACCGGCGTGGCCGAGCCGTTCGTCCAGGTCGTCTACGACATCGCCGTCCCCCGCATGGTGTTCGGCCGGGCCTGCCTGATCGGTGACGCCGCCTTCGCGGTCCGCCCGCACGCGGCCGCGGGCACGGCCAAGGCCGCCGCCGACGGCTGGGCGCTGGCCAGCGAACTCGCCTCCGCCGGCGGGGACGTGCCGGCCGCGCTGGCGAGCTGGGAGCGCAAGCAGCTCGCCCTCGGCCACGCCCTGCTCGCCCGGTGCCGCGACATCGGCGACAGCTCGCAGTTCGGTGGCACCTTCCGGCCCGGCGACCAGCGGCTCATCTTCGGACTTTACGGTCCGGGAAACTAACGGCTCACCCGCTCGGCGAGGAACTCTTCCCAGGTCCGGCGCCCCAGAGCTCGTTCGGGAGCCAGATTTGCCCCACCCCGGACCGCGCGGGACGACGAGCTACCCGAGCGTGCCCGTGCCGCCGGTGACCAGGATGGTTGACGACATGGCTCCTCCTGCCCCCGGCCGGTCACATCGGCCGGAGTTGATCCGTCATGGCTATGACGCAACGCGACGGGGAAAATGTGACCGATGGATGAAGACGACCGGCTGGCCGGGCGGTTCGAGGCGAACCGTCCCCGGCTGCGGGCGATGGCCTACCGGATGCTCGGCTCGCTGAGCGACGCCGACGACGCGCTCCAGGAAGCCTGGATCCACGCCGCCGGCGCCGACGCGAGTGTCGTGGACAACCCCGAGGGATGGTTCACGACCATCGTCGCCCGGGTGTGCCTGGACATGCTGCGCTCGCGCAAGTCGCGGCGCGAGGAGCCGCTGGACCTACCGGACGCGGCGGTGGCCGGCCCCGAGCAGGAAGCCATGCTCGCGGATTCAGTCGGGCTCGCGTTGCTGGTGGTGCTCGACACGCTCGCGCCCGCCGAACGGGTCGCGTTCGTGCTGCACGACACGTTCGGCCTGCCGTTCAGCCAGATCGCCACGATCACCGGGCGCTCCCCGGCGGCGGCCCGCCAGCTCGCCAGCCGCGCCCGCCGCCGGATCCAGGGCACGGCCTCGGTGCCCAGGGGACGGCTGGCCCGGCAGCGGCAGGTGGCCGAGGCGTTCCTGGCCGCCGCGCGCGGCGGCGACCTGGGCGCCCTGCTCGCCGTGCTGGACCCCGACGTGGTGCTGCACGCCGACGCCGCGGCCGGGCCGGCGGGCGCCGCGGCGACGCTCCGCGGCGCGGCGGCCGTGGCCCAGGGAGCACGCGCCGCCTCCGCGCGCTCCCAGTACTCCCGCGTGGCCCTGGTCAACGGGACCCCCGGTATCGTGATGGCGCCCCGCGGGCGGCTGCGCGTGGTGCTGGCGTTCACGATGACGGACGACAAGATCTCCCGGATCGACGTGATCGCCGACCCCGCCCGCCTGGAAACACTCGACCTGGCCGTGCTCGACGACTGACCAGGCAGCCCGGCAGGGAAGGTGGTCGTGTCCGCGCCCGGCATCACGTTCGGCTTGCTGGACGGGCCGCAGGCGGCCGCGCACGCGGACGAACTGCAGGTCCTCCACGCCGAGGTGTACGCCGATCCGCCGTACCTGCGGGCCGACGACGCCGCGGTGTTCGCCGACCGCTTCCGGGTCCAGCGCCGCCAGCCCGGCTTCGTCCTCGCCGAGGCCCGCCACGGCGGTTACCTGGTCGGCTACGCGGCCGGGATGCCGCTCCGGCCGTCCACCTCCTGGTGGCGGGACCTGACCACCCCGCTCCCCGGCGACGTCACCACCGAGCACCCTGGCCGCACCTTCGCCCTGGTCGAGCTGCTGGTCCGCGCGTCGTGGCGGCGGCAGGGCATCGGGCAGACCCTGCACGACCTCATCCTGGCGGACCGGCCCGAGGAACGCGCGACGCTGACCGTCCTACCCACGGCCGCCCCGGCGCAGAACGCCTTCGCCGCATGGGGCTGGCGCAAGGTCGCCCGCACCCGCGATCCCGGGCCCGGCTCACCCGTGTCCGACGTGCTGGTCACCGCGCTCCCGGCCGGACGCCCCTAGCAAGGAGCTGGGTCGGCCGGCCCGAGGAGGTCGCCGAGCTTGTCGCCTTTCTCAGCTCAGATCGGGTGAGCTTTTCCACCGGTGCCGTCTATGACATCAGCGGCGGCCGCGCGACCTACTAAAAATCGCGATTTGGTCTCATCGCCGACAGAGCCGACATTCTCCGCAATATAGTGCTTGCGGAATGCGGCTGGGCGCCAGAGGGCCTGGCGGGGCAGCCGCAGGATCAGGGGACCACGACTTCCGTCGGCGGCACGAACTCCGGTTTCATGCTCACGGCGATTAATCCCGTCATGAAGCTCCGCTAAACCCTCACGGGTGCCCTGGCCAGACCGGTCGCAGGGTCCGGTCTGGCCAGTCGGCGGATATTCCAGAGCTGGCGAGGTACTCAGCTGACCGTCACGTTATTTTGGGGCCGTTGGTCCCTGTCGCCACCGGTCCTGCCGGACCTACCGTGACAGCGTGGAAGGCGACGGCGAGATCCGCCTCAGGGACGGCCGGCACATCCTGCTGCGGGTGGCGGCCCCGGCGGACGTGCCCCGCATCGCGGAGTTGTACGCCGGGCTGTCGGCCGGATCGTTCCGCCGCCGTTTCCACTCCGGCCGCCCGAAGCCAGTCCTGCTCGCCCGGCTGGCCCGGATCGACGTCGCGCCCGGGACGGTATCCCTGATCGCCACCGCGCCGGGATCGGAGCGCCTGGCCGGGGAGGCCAGGTACGTGCCCACGGCCGAGGATGCGGGCGAACTCGCGCTCGCCGTCCTGGATGACTTCCAGGGCCTCGGGCTGGGTCGTCTCATGCTGAGCGCGCTGATAGATCACGCGAAGGCATCGGGACTCGAACGGCTCAGTGCCGTCGTCAACATCACCAACGAGACGATGCTGCACCTGCTGACGCGCTACGGCTCGGCGCTGACCGAACCCGCCGACGAGAGTTTCGTCGTCTGCCTGGAGATCTCCGCTACCGGCGGCATGCCCGGCTGGCCCCGGACCTCGGGCCAGCGGATCCTGGTGGAACGGCGAGGCTGGTTCGACGACCGGCGCGTCGCCGCCCTGCGGGCCGACGGAAACGACGTGCGCCAGTGCACCGGTCCCGACCGGGGGCGGGCCTGCCCGCTGGTCGAGGACGGCCGATGCCGGCTGGCCGAGGAGGCCGACCGCATCGTGACCCTCCTCCCCGATGACGACGACTGCGCCGCGGTGACCGAGGCGCACCGGCGGCTCTGGCCCGGCAAGCTTGCTCAGTAGCACTCACGCCGCCGGGCCACCGGCATGGCGGCCGTCGGCGCGGCCCGGATTCGGTGTCCTGCACGCGTTTGTCGTAGCCCCGTGGCAGGATCAGACCCGACCCAGGGAGTTGCCGCGCCGATATGTTCCACGCTGACCTGCACATCCATTCGAGATTCTCGCGTGCCTGCAGCAAGGACTGCGATATCGAACACCTTGCCTGGTGGGCACTGCGCAAGGGTCTGCGCGTGCTCGGAACCGGGGACTTCACGCATCCCGCGTGGTCGGCCGAGCTGAAGGAAACCCTGGTCCCAGCGGAGCCTGGCCTGTTCCGGGTCCGGCCGGAGCTGGAAAAACGGCTCCTCCGCGATTCCCCGGCTACCTGCGCGGGCACCGTCCGGTTCATGCTCTCGGTCGAGATCTCCACGATCTACCGGCGCGGGGAGCGCACCAGGAAAGTCCACCACCTTATTTACGCGCCGAGCTTCGATGCCGCGGACCGGATTACCGCGGCGCTGGCGACAATCGGCAACCTGGCGTCGGACGGCAGGCCGATTCTCGGCCTGGATTCCCGGGATCTGCTGGACATCACGCTGTCGGCCGATCCGGGCTGCTTTCTCGTCCCGGCCCACGTCTGGACCCCGTGGTTCGCCGTCCTCGGCTCGAAATCCGGCTTCGACGCGGTCCAGGAATGCTACGCCGACCTGGCCGAGCACATATTCGCGGTGGAAACCGGCCTGTCGTCGGATCCGCCGATGAACTGGGCTTGTTCGTCGCTGGACGCGTACCGCCTGGTCAGCAACTCCGATGCGCATTCGCCGCCGATGCTCGGCCGCGAGGCGACGGTATTCGACACCGATCTCGACTATTTCGCCATGGCCGCGGCGCTGCGCACCGGGAACGGCCTCGAAGGCACGATCGAGTTCTTTCCGGAGGAGGGGAAGTATCACCTGGACGGGCACCGCAAGTGCGGTGTCCGGGTCGACCCCGAGCAAACGCGCGAACTGGATGCCATCTGCCCGCAGTGCGGTAAGCCCCTGACCGTTGGCGTCCTGCACCGGATAGCCGAGCTTGCCGACCGCCCCGCGGGCTTCCGCCCGCCCGGCGCCGCCGGGTTCACCAGCCTGGTCCAGCTGCCCGAGATCGTCGGCGAGATGCTGGCCACCGGGCCGAAGAGCAAGAAGGTGGTCGGCGAAGTCGGCCGGCTCGTCGCCGCGCTCGGACCTGAGCTGAGCATCTTGCGGGAGGCCCCGCTCGACGACCTGCGCCGCGCGGGCGGGTCGCTGCTCAGCGAGGGCATCGCCCGGCTGCGGCGCGGCGAGGTCATCAGGGACGCGGGTTACGACGGCGAATACGGCACGATCCGCCTGTTCCAGCCGGGTGAACTGCAGGGATCGGCGCTCTTCACGGTGGACGGCCTGGCGTCGGCCGGGCCCGGCAAGAATGATGCCGAACGGGCCCGGCTGCCTCGCACCGGCACCAGGCCCCAGCGCGACCGAGGTGGCGCCGCGGCCCCCGTTCCCGAGACGGCGGCCGGGACGGGATCGCTCCTGGACGGGCTCGATCCGCAGCAGCGGGCCGCGGCCACCGCCGACGGGCCGCTGCTGATCATCGCGGGACCGGGCAGCGGCAAGACGCGCACGCTCACCTACCGCATCGCCCATCAGATCACGGACCGCGGCGTGGCCGCCGGGAACTTCCTGGCCATCACGTTCACCCGGCGGGCGGCCCAGGAGGTGCAAGACCGGCTGGCCGCCCTGTGCCCGAGCCAGGACGACCAGCCCACGGTGACCACGTTCCACGGCCTGGGCCTGCGGATCCTGCGCGAGCACCACGAGGCGGCCGGGCTCGGCCCGCGGTTCAAGGTCGCCGACGAGACCGTCACCCTCCAGGTCGCGACCGAACTGGCCGGCTCCGAGCGGGACGGCCGCAAGCTGCTCGCAGGCCTGGATCAGGACGCCAAGCTGGCCCTGCGGCGCGAGCTGATAGCCCGCGACCTGGTGGACTTCGACGGGCTGGTCGAGATGCCGGCGGCCTTGCTCCGCGATGATCCGGCCATCGCGACTGAGCTGCGCGCCCGCTGGCCGCGGGTCAGCGTGGACGAATATCAGGACATCGACGCGGTGCAGTACGACCTGCTCCGCATGATCAGCGGCGACGGCGCCAGGCTGACCGCGATCGGGGACCCGGATCAGGCCATTTACCGTTTCCGCGGCGCCGACGTCGGCATCTTCGGCCGGTTCGCGGCGGATTTCCCCGGGGCGACCACGATCGAGCTGACCAGGAACTACCGTTCGAGTCCTGAGATCGTGACCGCCGCGATGCAGGCCATATCACCGACGACGCTGGTCCCGGGACGGACCGCGGTCGCGGTACGGGGCGGTCCCGCCGGCGTCGTCACCTTCGACGAGGCGGCCGACGAACACGCCGAGGCCGCCTGGATCGCCGCCACCATCGACCAGCTGCTCGGCGGCGCGTCCTTCCACAGCCTGGACAGCGGCCGGGCCGACGGGCATGCCCATGGCAAGCTCGGGCTCTCGGACATCGCCGTCCTGTACCGCACCGACGCGCAGGCTGGCCCGCTCGGCCAGGCGCTGACCCGGGCCGGGCTGCCGTTCCAGAAGCGCTCGCACGACCTGCTCGCCCGGCGGTCCGGGGTGGCCGACATCATCCGCGAGATGCGCCTCGTGCGCTCCGGTCCCGCCCCCACCGAGCCCGGAGGTTCCGGGGACGATGTCGCCGGGCAGCCGGACGTCGCCGGGCAGCCGGATGTCGCCGGGCAGCTGGACGTCGCCGGGCAGCTGGACGTCGCCGGGCAGCTGACGGCCGCGGTGCGGGCCCTGACCCGCGCCCGCGGCGAGCGTGACGCGACCGTCGTCGACCTCCGCGCGGCGGGCGAGCTGCTCGGGCCGCTGGCCCGCCGGTGCGGCGCCGACCTCGAGCGTTTCCTGGCCGAGATCTCGCTGGGCGCGGAAACGGACGCGCTGGATCCGCGGGCCGAGGCGATCACCCTGCTGACCCTGCACGGCGCCAAGGGCCTGGAGTTCGACGTGGTGTTCCTGGCCGGCTGCGAGCGCGGCCTGCTGCCGCTGCGGCTGGCCGGTCCCCTCACCGCGGAGGACACCGCGGAGGAGCGGCGGCTGCTGTTCGTGGGGATGACCAGAGCCCGCGAGAGGTTGCTGCTCAGCGGCGCGGCCCGCCGGACCAGGCACGGCACCGAGGAGGCGGCGGGCCGCTCGCCGTTCCTGGCCGCGATCGCCCCTGCGCCGCCCGGCCTGGCTGGGCCCCCGACCGGGCCGCGGCGGGCGCGCAAGGCCGCGGACCGCCAGCTGCGCCTGCTCTAGGCGGGCTCTTCCGGAGCCTGGACGGTCCAGTCGAGCACCGGCGCGACGCTCTCCGCACCCGGTCATGGCTCCTCTGATCTCAGGTTGCCCGAAACCGCTGCTTCGTTCGGATCAAATCGAACTTATGTTTTGATGACGGGGGTCAGTTTCCGGGCGGGCGCCGGCCCGCACCGCGCCGAGGCCCGCGGCCACGACGAGAGCGATGCCAGTCAGTGACCAGGCCCTGGGCACCTGGCCGAGCAACGCGAGCCCGGCGATCAGGGCGAGCGCCGGCTCCAGGCACATCAGGGTGCCGAACGCCGCTGCTGTCAGCCGTCGTAGCGCGTACATCTCGAGGCTGAACGGGACGACCGGCAGCAGCAGCGCCAGGCCGAGGCCCGCGAGCACCAGGTGCGGCGTCAAGACCGGGATGACGCCCGGTCCCGCTACCGCAGTGGCGACCAGGGCGGCCACCGGAATGGAGACGGCGAGTCCCTGCAGGCCTGCCACCTCGTCACCGACCGCCTGGGTGAGCAGGATGTAGCAGGCCCAGCACACCGCCGCGCCGAGGGCGCACACGATGCCCGCGAGGCTGGCGCCACCCTGCCACGGGTGGGTCAGGACCAGCACCCCGGCCGCGGCGAGCCCTGGCCACAGCAGCCGTCGGCCGCCCCGGCCGCGGGCGACGGCCACGCCCAGCGGGCCGAGGAATTCCAGCGCGCTGGCGGTGCCGAGCGGCAGCCGGGCCACGGCCGCCATAAAGAGCATGGTCACTCCGGCCGTCACCACGCCGAGGGCGACGGCCGCGAGCAGCATCGGGCGGCGGAATCGCCACGGCCGGGGCCGGACGGCGATCAGCAGGATCACTCCCGCCCAGGCCAGCCGCAGCCAGACCGCACCCAGCGGGCCGACCTGACCGAACAACGGGACGGACAGGGCCAGGCCGAGCTGAACACACGTCATCGAGCCCACGGCCATCAAGGTGCCGCCCTGGGACCTGGACGGAGCCGCGGCGACGATCATGATGGTCAGTACATACGAGCCGAATCGTCCGTGTCCACATGAGTTTTATGGACATACCGTTCATGAATAATGAATGATTTGCGGGTGGATCCGCGCCGCCTCGAACTGCTCCTCGAGCTGTCCCGCCTCGGCTCGATGCGGGAGGTCAGCGAGGCGATGAACGTCACCACCTCCACCGTCTCGCAGCAGATCGCGGCGCTGGCCCGGGAGGCCGGCACCCCGCTGATCGAGCCGGACGGGCGGCGGGTGCGGCTGACCCCGGCCGGACGGCGGCTGGCCGGCCACGCGGTCACGGTCCTCGCCGCGCTCGAGGCGGCTCGCCGGGACCTTGACCCGTCGGCCGCTCCGGCCGGGACGGTGCGCGTGGCGGCGTTCGCCTCGGCGGTCCGCCAGCTTCTGCTCCCGGTCGCCCGGACCCTCGCCAGGCAGCAGCCGGAGGTGCAGCTGCAGCTCCTCGAGCACGAACCCGGCGAGGCACTGGGCCTGCTGGCCGACGACGAGGTCGACCTCGCGCTGACGTATGACTACAACCTCGCTCCGGCCAGGTTCGGCCGCAGCCTGGTCAGCCAGCCCCTCGGCAGCACCCGGTGGAGCCTGGGGACTCCGTCCGCCCCCGGCCGTGAACGCGGCACCGCGCTCGAGGTCTTCAGCCGGTACCGGGACCACGACTGGATCGTCAACTCGCGCAACACCGCCGACGAGGAGGTCGTCCGCGTCGTGGCCTCGCTGGCCGGCTTCGAGCCGCGCATCACGCACCGCGCGGACAGCCTCGACCTGGTGCAGGACATGATCCTGGCCGGCCTCGGGGTGGGGCTGCTCCCCGCAGCGCGGCCGACCGCCCGCGGCGTCACGCTACGGCGACTGCAACAGCCGGACGTGACCCTGCGGGGCTTTGCCATGACGCGCCGCGGCCACTCCGCGTGGCCGCCCCTCGCCCTGGTGCTCCGGCTGCTCGGGGACACCTCCCCGCCCTGAGCACGCCGCCCTGAGCACGCCGCCCTGAGCACGCCGCCCTGAGCACGCCGCCCTGAGCACGCCGCCCTCACCTGAGCAGCTTGTGCACCTCGCGGAACTTCGGGTGCCGCGCGTCGCGGAGCCACTCGAACAGCACCATCTCCGACGTCACAATCTCCGCGCCGTGCTGCCGCGCCCGTTCGAGGGCGGCCGCCCGGTCCGCCGGATCACGCGAGCCGGTCGCGTCCGCCGCCCAGATCACCCGGCGCCCGGCAGCGCGCAGGTCGAGCACCGTCTGCAGGACGCAGACGTGCGCCTCGCAGCCCGCCACGACGATCTCGCCGGACCCGGCGGGCAGCAGGGCGGGAAAGCCGGGGTCACCCGCCGCCGAGAAGGTCGTCTTGGCCAGGACCGCCTGCGGGTAAGCGGCGAGCGGCGGCACCGTCGGGCCCAGGCCCGCCGGGTTCTGCTCGGTCGCGCGGACCGGCACGTCCAGCAGTGCCGCCGCCTCCGCGAGCCGCACGGCCCGGGCCACGACAGCCTGGTGATCATGGATGACGGGCATGAGCCGCTCCTGCAGGTCGATCAGCAGCAGGACGGCGCCCTCGGCGGTGAGCAGCACGTCACCGACGCTACTTCATCCCGGCGTGGCCAGAAATGTCAGTGGTCCGGAGCAGTATAGGACTGACACGAAGAGCCAGGTACGGAGAGTTGAGATGGCAGCAGGCGACACGCAGATCACGATCGCGGGGAATCTCGTCGATGACCCGGAGTTGCGGTTTACCCCGGCGGGGCAGCCGGTGGCGCGGTTCCGGGTGGCCTCGACACCGAGGTTCCGGGACAACTCCACCGGGGAGTGGAAGGACGGCGACAGCCTGTTCCTGACCTGCAATGTATGGCGGCAGGCGGCGGAGAACGTGGCGGAGAGCCTGACGCGGGGCACGCGGGTGATCGTCTCCGGGCGGTTGCGGCAGCGGTCGTATGAGACCAAGGAAGGCGAGAAGCGGACCGTCTACGAGGTCGAGGTCGACGATGTCGGTCCCTCGCTGCGGAACGCGTCGGCCAAGGTG
>JBKQQQ010000943.1:0-2915 GCA_052144275.1 Streptosporangiaceae bacterium | reverse complement strand
GCCCTACGACCAGATCACCTACGCGTACACCGGCGACTGCCGGTTCAACATGGGCTGCTCGCTGCTCGTCATGGGCGCGCTGATGGGCAGCGACGTCCGCCTGGCCGGCCCCTCCGAGCTGCACCCGGCCAAGGACGTCATCGGCCTCGCTGAAGACATCGCCCGCCGCACCGGCGCACGCATCACCGTCACCGACAATCTCGCGGAAGCCGTCAAGGGCGTCGACTTCATCCACACCGACGTGTGGGTCTCGATGGGCGAATCCAAAGACGTCTGGGCCGAACGCGTCAAGCTGCTAGCCCCGTACCAGGTCAACGCCGCCCTGCTGGCCAAGACCGGCAACCCCCGGGTCAAGTTCATGCACTGCCTGCCGGCGTTCCACGACCCCAACACCACCGTCGGGCGCGAGATCATGGAGCACACCGGCATGACCACCGGCCTCGAAGTCACCGGCGAGGTCTTCGGATCAGGGGCCAGCATCGTCTTCGACCAAGCCGAAAACCGGCTGCACACCATCAAGGCCGTACTCGTCGCCACCCTCGGATAACAGCACTTGCGGTGCCCCTCACGGGGCGGGTGACACTTTGAGAGTTTCCGACCTGGCCATTGTGGCCGCGCTGGTGTTCGGTTGGGGCACGCTGTCAGCCAGGCTGGAACGGCTCGACGTCACCGCGCCGATCACCTTCGTGCTGGCCGGGCTGATGCTTACCCACGGGCCGCTGGCGTTCCTGAGCGTCACACCCAGTAAGCAGCTAATCAAGGAACTCGCGGAGTTCACCCTCGCCCTGGTCCTGTTCTCGGACGCGTCGCGGGTCGGGCTGCACGAACTGCGGGTGGATGCAGGCCTGTACCTGCGGATGCTCGGAGCCGCTCTTCCGCTCACGATCGGCCTGGGAACACTGCTGGCGCTCGCCCTCGCCGGCCCGAACATCTGGCTCGCGCTGCTGGTAGGGGCGGCGCTGGCGCCGACCGACGCCGCACTGGGCGCGGGCATGATCTCCAACCCGGTAGTGCCGGCCAGGATCCGCCGGCTGATCAATGTCGAAAGCGGCCTCAATGACGGCATCGCCACGCCCTTTGTGTTGGTCGCCCTGGCCGGAGCGGCGACGGGAGGCGAGGTCGCCGGGCACGGTCCAGCCGCGGCCGCCGCTGAGGCCGCCGCTGAACTGGCTGTGGGCATTCTCGTCGGCGTCGCCGCGGGGAGTGCAGGTGGCCTGCTGGTGAACGCCGCGCGCCGGCGCGGCTGGGCCGCTGAGGGCTTCGCCGGCTCGGCGGTGCTGGGCCTGGCGGTGTGCGCCTACGCATCCGCGCTGGCGGTGCACGGCAACGGGTTCATCGCCGCGTTTGTCGGCGGCCTCGCGTTCGGCACGACAAGCGGCCGACGCGGCGAGCCCCTGGTGCCGTTCGTCGAGGAAACCGGCGCCCTGGTGTCCTTGCTGGTCTGGCTGGCGTTCGGCGCTGTCGCGGTGGTCCCTGCGATGGAGATCCTGACCTGGCAGATGGTGCTGTACGCGGTCCTCAGCCTGACAGTCATCCGGATGGCGCCAGTAGCGGTCGCGCTTGTCGGCACACGGCTCGGCTGGGCCACGATTGCCCTGGTGGGCTGGTTCGGTCCGCGCGGCCTGGCGTCGGTGGTATTCGCGTTGCTCGCGCTGGAGGATCTGGGCAGCCCCGCTGCCGGCCGCGCCGTCGCCGTCATCACGATCACCGTGTTGCTCAGCGTGATCGCGCACGGTGCCACCGCCGATCCGCTCGCTACCCGGTACGCGAAACTGCTCGCCCATCCCGCGGACGGACGCAGCGGTACCCAGATGCCCGAGATGCCGGAGCGCAGGCTCATCCGCCGGACCGCCAACCGTGGCTAAACCCGGCCAGTTCACCCCCAGGAGGGTGAGGAATCCCTGCCGCGCCGGAGGCAGGATCAGATCCTGTCACATGATCAACGGCATCAGGACCAAGGCCGGAAAGGCTCCGGTGCATGGATCACAGGAGCATCACGATTTTCGTCGCCATCCCGGCTAGCCCTACTCCTTAATGCCGCCTCAGTGGCAGGCGCAGGGACACCCTACGAGGAAGGGAAGTGCCATGGCTGACCTGATTGCTATCGGATATCCAGACGAGACGACCGCCGAAGCCGCCGCCGACGAGGCGCGCCGGCTGGCCAGGGATCTGATCATCCAGCCGGACGCGATCGCGGTGATCGTGCGGGACAAAGACGGCAGCTACCACGTCCACACCACCCATCACGCGGTCGGCGCCGGGGCCACCTGGGGCATGTTCTGGGGGATGCTGTTCGGGCTGCTGTTCTTCATCCCGGTCTTCGGCATGGCCGTGGGCGCCGGGCTGGGCGCCCTGATGGGCAAGCTGGCTAAGACCAGCATCGACAAGCAGTTCCAGGACCAGGTTCGCGGCATGCTCCAGCCGGGCACCTCGGCACTGTTCCTGATGCTGGAAAAGGTCACCCCCGACAAGGCCGTCGAGGCGATGAGCAAGTACGGCGGCACGGTCTTGAAGACCTCCCTGTCCAAAGACGACGAAAAAGAACTCCAAGACGCCCTGCACGGCGGCGAGACGGCTACGCAGTAGCCGGCCTCAGCCCATATGGCAGCTGACCCGCATCCGGAGGTGCATCCGGCAGGAACCCGGCCAGCGGTATGCGTCTGGGCTGCCCCACACCGGTCCAGGTCGCGAGGTGCCGGAGCATGGATGACCAGGCAGGAGTCTCAACACCAGGTGGACCCGCCGGGTCGGCTCCGGCGCGGGATCGGTGGCGCTTTGTCCCCATGGTCGGGTGGATCCGCTCTTACCAGCGCCGCTGGCTCAAAGACGATCTCATCGCCGGGTTCGCTGTCGCTGCCCTGATCGTGCCGAAGAACCTCGGCTACGCCGGGATCGCGGGGATCCCGCTGCAGAAC
>JBKQQQ010000942.1:0-2610 GCA_052144275.1 Streptosporangiaceae bacterium | reverse complement strand
CGATCGCCAGCCCGGCGGCTGGCCCGTCGGCCATCGATACGGCGACGGCGCGGTTGAGCTCGATCACCGGCGACGGCGCGAGCGACGCAAGGACGCGGTAGAGGGTAGCGATGCGAATCCAGTCGGTGTCCGCGGCGACCAGTGCCCGTGCGTGGCACGCGGCCAGCGCCGCCTGGATGACATACGGCCCGCTGAACTCGCTGCCACTGAGGGACTCCGCCGTGGCCAGCGCCGCGAGGCCGTGCGTGATGAGCAACCGGTTCCAGCGGCTGCGATCCTGGTCGAGGAGCGTGATCAGCTCGCCGTCGCGCCCGGTCCTGGCCGGGATCCGCGACGCCTGGATCTCCATCAGCGCGACCAGCCCGTGCACTTCGGGCTCGTCGGGCGCGAGCGCGGCGAGCATGCGGCCGAGGCGCATCGCCTCCCCGCACAACTCCGCCCGCGTCCAGGAATCGCCCGAGGTCGCCGCGTAGCCTTCGTTGAAGATCAGGTACACGACCTCGAGAACGGACGCGAGCCGCGCCGCGAGTTCCGTACCGACCGGCACCTCGAACGGCACTTTGGCGTCCGTCAGGGCCTTCTTCGCGCGGGTGATGCGCGCGGCCATCGTCGGTGCCGAGACGAGGAACGCGCGCGCGATCTGCTCGGCCGGCAGGCCGCCGGCCAGCTTCAGCGTGAGAGCCACGCGCGCGTCACGTGACAGCGAGGGATGGCAGGCGGTGAAGATCAGCCGCAGCACGTCGTCCTCGACGTGATCGTCGAACTCGATTTCGTCCATGGGGTTTTCCGCTTCGGCGAGCTCCCGGCTGATCTCAGCGACCTTGCGCTCGAAGCTGGCCTGCCGCCGCACGCCATCGATGTAGCGACGGCGCGCGACGGCGGTCAGCCAGGCACCCGGGTTGCCGGGCACCCCCGTCGACGGCCACTGCACCAGCGCGGCGACGAGGGCGTCTTGCGCGAGGTCCTCGGCCAGGCCGACGTCGCGGACCGTGCGGGCGAGTCCAGCGATGAGCCGTGCCGACTCGATCCGCCAGACCGCCTCGACGGTCCGCCGCGCCGCCTCGCTTCCCAACGACGCCTACTGGGTCCGCTGCTGCGCGGACTGCTCGCGCAGCCGGCTCTCGGCGTCGATGATCTCCTGCGGCATCTGCCCCTCGAAGTCGGCCGCCTCCTGGATGCGCCGCAGCTCCACGGTCGTGCCCTTGAACGGCGCGCGCTTCAGCCACTCCACGGCCTCATCCATTGACGAGACCTGCCAGATCCAGAAGCCGCCGACGAGTTCCTTCGTCTCCGCGAACGGCCCGTCGATGACCCGGCTGCCGCCGTCATCGCCGAAGTCCAGGCGCTTGCCCTGCGACGACGGCGCAAGGCCCTCGCCGGCCAGCATGATCCCGGCCCCGAGCAGCTCCTCGTTGTACCTGCCCATCGCCGCGAACTCTTCCTCGTGCCCGGCGTACTCGCCCTTCTCGCTGTCATCGGTGGCCTTGACCAGCACCATCACCCGCATCTGGGTCTCTTTTGCTCCCCGCCCGGACGTTCCGGCTCACCAGTACGTCTAGCGGCACGGACCAAATTCGACACCGGTCCTGACGTTCTTTCTACCGCATGACGCCGTTCCGCAACGTGGCGCTCATGTGCCCGGCCACGACCACGGCGGATGCCGGCACGCACACTTCGGCGTCCGGCACGGCGGCGGACGGACTGACCGGCTGGCGGGTTTCTGAGTTCGGGATACGCGAGGCCGCGGGCTTCCAGCCATTGGGCCGCGCGGCGGGCGGACGCCCGGGACAGCCACGCGTCCTGCACCACCTCGGCGACTTCGTCGTAGCTTAAGTCTCGTGGGTAGCTCACCGGTGCCACCCACGTGTCGCTATCAGGCGGGTCCACTCACTGAAGACGCGATCGGGCAGAAGGGCGTCTGCCAGCCGATCCCAGTTGTCGTTGATTACCCACCGGTCAGTAACATCATCCGCCGACATCTGGCGGAGGACTCCGCTTTCGGCTATCCCGCGGAGCCGTGCGGAAACCTCGTCGTCGCTGAGAGCCTCGGCCGAGGGATCTGCGTCGGCGAGCAGCGTCCGGAATACTGCCAGCTCCGCCGGGTCCTCCAGGATGCGCTGGATCCGCTCGCGGATCTCTGCTCGGTCACGTTCACTCTCTCCGATCTCGGCCCCGGAGTAGTCCAGCATCCGCCGTATCGAATCGCGGACGCTCCGGACCAGGAACGCCTTACTCATGCCTGACTGGACCAAGTCGCCAAGCCGTCCCCGGATCACCTCGAACCACTGTTCGCGGCTCAGGGCTTGGCGTCCCCGCCTCATCAGCTCGCCTACCGATCCCGGCGCGGGTTCTTCGCCGGTGTCGGGGTCAACGCGATTGAGTGCCGCGCCGCCGATGAACATCTGGGGGTACCGGCCGACGTTGTACCACATGTGCTCGCCGAGAGAATCGTTGTCCAGAAGAGTGATCAGGCGGTCGATCAGCTCGCCCTGCTCCCCTCGATCTCCTCCACGGGCATGACCTACCCCTGTTGCTGTTTTATCTGCTGCACGCACCGCATGGGATTTCGAAAATGCGTGGAGCCATGCCGGCGACTGGGACCGGGCAGCG
>JBKQQQ010000941.1:0-12685 GCA_052144275.1 Streptosporangiaceae bacterium | reverse complement strand
GCGGGCTGGCTCACCTGGGGCTGGGGGCTGCTGATCAGCGAGAAGATCGCGCCCTGGTTGTCGGTGACGACGCCGGTCCGGCCGTACGGGCTGTCCCTGATGGGCCGCACGACGCTGCCGCCGTGCTCGACGGCGGCGGCCACCGCGGCGTCGGTGTCGTCGACGGCGAAGTAGACGCCCCAGGCGGCCGGGGTCCCGGCCGGCGTTCCCGGCATGTACTGACCGATGCCGCCGACCTCGCGCCCGTCGACCATCAGCATCGCGTACCGGAAACCGTCTCCGCTCACATCCTGGTAGTCGTAGCCGAACACGGCGCGGTAGAACGCCTTGCCGGCGTCGAAGTCCCAGCTGACGTGCTCGTTCCAGGTCAGCGCCCCGGTCTCGTTGGCCAGGCCGACGCCGGTCGTCTTGCCGCCCTGCCACAGGCCGAACGGGGCCCCGGTGATATCGAAGGCGATGGCCATCCGGCCTTCCTCCATGACGTCCATCGGCCCCTGCACCACCTGGCCGCCCGTCGCCTTGATCTTCTCCGCGACCGCGTCGGCGTCGTCGGCGGCCAGGTAGGTCGTCCAGGCCGACGGGGCGTCAGGCGCGCCGAACTTCGGGCCGAGGCCCGCGACGATCCGGTCATGGTGGTGGGCGATGGCATATCCCCCTACCTCCGGGCCGCCCGCCTGGATGTCCCAGCCGAACAAGGCCTGGTAGAAGGCGATCGCCTTCGGTACGTCGTCGACGCTGACATCCACCCAGCACGGCGTACCGGCAGGCCACCGCGTATCGCGCGTTACCACTTTCCTGTGCCTCCCCTTGATGCTTTCTTGCGGCCGACGCTAACACAGGGCCAGCGGGGCCGGCCGGCCAACGCTGTGCGGGTGTTTACACTGGGCATCCATGTACGCCAAGACCAACCCCCAGGCGGGGCGCCTCACGCCGCGGCAGAAGCGGATCTTCGCGATCGCCGCGGTGGTGGTGATCGTAGTCTTCGGCGGCCTGATCGCCTGGGGCGTGACGGCGCATGACTCCTACGGGACTTCGGCGAACGGCTGCGTGAACGTCATCGTGCCGAACACCACCGGGGGATCCACCCTGCACTACTGCGGGGCGCAGGCGCGGTCGTTCTGCCAGGACTCGTTCCGGTCCCAGGACCCGGTCTCGCTGCGGGCCAGGCCGCAGTGCGTGCTGGCCGGCCTGGCCCCCGAAAGTCCCTCCGCCGATCCCAGTGCCGGGGCGTCGAAGTAGCCCTGGGGTCTCTACAGGTCGAGGACGATAGTGACGGGACCGTCGTTGACCAGGGCGACCTTCATGTCGGCGCCGAAGACGCCGGTCTCGACCCGGGCGCCGAGATCGCGCAGCGCCTGCACCACGGCACCGACCAGCGGCTCGGCGACCGGCCCCGGGGCGGCTGCGGACCAGGACGGGCGGCGGCCCTTGGCCAGGTCCGCGTAGAGTGTGAACTGGCTGATCACCAGGAGCGGCGCGTTCACGTCGGAGCAGGACTTCTCGCCGTCGAGGATGCGCAGCCCCCACAGCTTGGCGGCGAGCTTCGCGGCCTGCTCCGGGGTGTCGCCGTGGGTGACGCCGACCAGGACGAGCAGCCCTGGCTCCTCGATGGCGCCGGCAACCTGCCCGTCCACGGTTACGCTGGCCCGGCTCACTCGCTGTACCACTGCCCGCATAGCACGGCAGGGTACCGTGAGCGCGGCATACCCGGCGCGGGCCTGCGGGAAGGGGCAGACTGCGGGCATGACGATCGATACGGAACACAACGGCGTGAACCCGGTGGTCGCCGAGGTGGTGCGTTCGGGCTTCACCGAATCGCGGCACCGCGGCGCGGTCGCGGGCCTAGCCGCCGACGGGACCCAGGTGATCAGCGTGGGAAACACCGCGCTGCCCTTCTTCCCCCGGTCAGCGAACAAGCCGCTCCAGGCCACGGCCATGCTGTCAGCCGGACTGGACCTGGACGGCGAGCTGCTGGCGCTGGCCGCGGCCAGCCACTCGGGCGAGGACTTCCACGTCGAGGGGGTCCGCAAGATCCTGTCCGGCGCCGGGCTGACCGAGGATGACCTGCGCTGCCCGGCGTCCTGGCCACTTGACCCCGAGACCGCGCGCCGGGTGATCGCCCGCGGCGAGGACTCCTCCAGGATCCGGATGAACTGCTCGGGCAAGCACGCCGCGATGCTGGCCACCTGCGTGCTGAACGGCTGGCCGACGCGCGGGTACCTGGCGCCGGAGCATCCGCTGCAGCAAGCGATCCGGCGCACGGTCTCCGACCTGACCGGCCAGCAGGTATCCGTCACCGGCGTGGACGGCTGCGGCGCGCCGCTGTTCGCGCTGACGCTGACCAGGCTGGCGCGGGCGTTCCGGGCGCTGGTGCTGGCGGCCCCGGGCACGCCCGGGCGCCGGGTGGCCGACGCCATGCGCGCGCACCCGGAATGGACCAGCGGTACCAGCCGGGACGAGCGACGGCTTATGGACGCGGTGCCCGACCTGCTGGTCAAGGGCGGGGCCGAGGGCATCGACGCGTTCGCGCTGGCGGACGGAAGAGCCGGCGCGGTCAAGATCGAGGACGGGGCGCACCGGGCCCGGACCCCGGTCACCGTGGCGGCGCTGCGCCTGCTCGGCGCCGTCGTCCCCGACGAGCTCGCCACCGTCCCCGTCATCGGCGGCGACGCTGTGGTGGGCGTCATCCGCGCGGTCAGCTTCTGATCGCCCGCTCGTGTTTGCGTCCGGGCCGAATTAAAAGCACGTCAGCGGGCTGGATGAGGCACCTCATCGACGCGCTGGACACCGAGTTTTGTCGGCTGGGGGCCATAGGATGACGCAGTGAGCAAGAAGACCAAGCCGCGTCGCGGCAATCCGGCCAGCAAGGCACCAGCCAGCAAGGCACGGGCCGCCACGGTACCGGCAGGCCAGGCACCGTCCGGTAGCGGGCGGACCGAGGCGGACGCCATTGTCGAGCGGGTGATGTCCAGCCTGTGGGCCGGGATCGCGTCGGGCGACCGGCTGCGGGCCGAACTGGAGACCTCGACCTGCATGGCCATTCCGCGCGTGACGGGTGAACTGGATCCTGACGAGACCGAGAAGTTCATCTCCACCGTGCTGGTGAACGGAGCGGTCCGCAGGGGGACGCCCGACGGCGCGGCGCTGCTCCGGATGCTGATGGCGCTGGGCAGCCAGGACACCAAGCGGGCGGCCAGCCGGGCACTGGCCGAGCTGACCGGCGCGGGCATCTACCCGCCGGACTGGGTGACCGGGATCGGCAAGGTGACACCCGGCCAGGCCTGGCGCCGGTACGACGTGTTCGGTGACGACGAGGCCATCGCCGTGACGTTCGGGTACGGCGAGGCCGAACACGGCATCGTGGTGCAGGTTGACCTGACCGGGATCCCGATCGCCACCGCGATCGGCGTGTCCCCCAACGCGGCCCGCATGATCGAGGCCATCAGCGGCGGCGATGCCGAGGAGTTCGAGCGGTCCGAGCAGATCAGCCTGGCCGAGGCGCGGCGTCGCCTGTTCGGGCCGCTGGACCGCACCGACTACGACCCGAACCCGGACCTGTCCGCCGACACGCTCGCGTACCTGCCGATCGCCCGGACCCGGATCCGCCACCTCCCGGCCGGCGACGCCGAGCGCGCGCCGGTCTTCACGGCGGCCGACCGCGCGGCCGCGGTCGACGAGTTCATGAAGAGCCCGCTGGCCGCCGAGGCCGTCGCGGCCGACGAGGAGTCCACGCGGTTCTGGGCCGAAGTGCTCACCGGCTACAGCGGCCGCGTCCCCGGCGAGTCGCCGGCCGAGGTCGGTCCGCGCAAGCTCGCGTACATACTGCTCGGCCACGTGCCGAACACCTTCGTCCTGTCACCCGCGCAGCGCAGCCATCTCGAGCCCGCGGTAACCGCGTGGGTCCGCTGGTCCGCCGACCGCCGGGACCTGGGCGAGGCCGGGACCGAGGTGCTGATGGCGCAGGTGCCGAGGGTGCTGGCCCGGTTCGGCCAGGCCTACGACGACCCGGACGCGGTCACGATCCGCGGCTACGCCTCCGGCCTGGCCGCCAGCGACGCCGACGTCTCCTGGCTCTCCGATAACGTGGGCCGCCGCATGTTCGCGCTGCCAATACCGCAGCGGCACGCTCCGCTGGACCTCGCCGACCCGGCTGACCGCCACCGTCTCGTCGAGGCCGAGTTCGGCGCGTGCACCCCGCCCGCCGGCATGACCAGCGAGGAGTTCGTGGAGGCGGCGGACCGCGTGGTCGAGGAACTGTGGCGCGACGAGGACAGCGCGACGTACCAGACGGCCAGGCGGATGTTCGCCGACGGCGTCTCCCGGCACGACCTCATCCACCGCCTGGCCGGGGCACCCGTCCCGACGATGGGCACATCGATCATCCGATGAGTTCTCCGCCGCCGCGTCGTTTCACTCGTGAACGGACCGCTGCCCGGCGGTAACTTCTCACGAGGACGGTGACACGATGAGCTACGCCGACGTGAACGGCATCTCGGTGTACTACGAAGAGCCGCCCGCGCCATTCGGGCAGTGAGCCGCGCCGGCCCGGTCCCCGTCAGCGCCAGCCGGGCGGGTCGTACGGCAGTTCGGTCCACAGCGGAGGCGGACCGTAGCCGGCCGGGCGTCCGTACCCGGCCGTCCCGCCATACTCCTCGTCCTCTTGCGGCCCGAACGAGGCGGCTCTTTCCTCCCACCGTCCCGGCACGCGGGCGTGGGGTGGCGTGGCCGTCGCGACTGGCTGCCGGTCACGATGCATGCGGGGGCCGTAGGGGTTCGTGGATCCGGCCCGGCGCTCCGCCGACATCCTGAGCACCAATACCAGCACGGCCACGAACACGCAGATGGCCGCGATCCCGATGATCACGCTGTCTTCGATGGTCATCACACCCTCGATACGGACCGCCGGCCGGCCGGGCTCACCATGCCCGCACGGGTAAGGAACCGGTAACAACCGGGCGGCGGGCTCCCCGGCCAGGGCGGCGCACAGCCGGGCCAGCGCGGTGGTGAAGCCATGCTCGGGCGGACGGCCGTAGCCGATCACCAGGCCGGCCCGGCCGTCCCCGGCGGGAGGGCCTTCGCCGGCGCGATAGCGTTCCAGCCCGTCGACGGCCACGCCATGCTGGCTGGCGCGGGCGACGACGGCACGCTCGAGGTCCGTTCGGGAGAATTCAAGCACCGCCTGCAGGCCAGCGGCGATTCCGGTGACGTGCAGGCCCTGGCGGCGCAGGGCGGCGGCCAGGCGGTCCCGGCGGCGCCGGTAGGCCAGCCTGGCCCGGCGGATCTGCCGGTCGTAGCCGCCCGTGGTGATGAACTCGGCCAGGGTCAGCTGGTCGAGCGCGGACGGGCCGGCGGCAAGCTCCGCGGTCACGGCGTCGAGCAGCCGCGGCGGGACGACCAGCCAGCCGAGCCGCAGGCCGGGGGCCAGGCTTTTGCTGGCCGTCCCCGCGTAGATGACATGGTCGGGCGCGAGCGTCTGCAGCGCGCCCACCGGCTGCCGGTCGTAGCGGAACTCCCCGTCGTAGTCGTCCTCGATCACCACGCCGCCCCAGTCGGCCGCCTCCCGGCGGCGCCGCGGATGGAGCGTCACGCCCAGCGGGAACTGATGCGCCGGGGTCAGCAGCACCGCGTCGGCTCCAGCGGCCTCGCCGATGACGGCGCCCATCTCGTCGACCGGCAGCGGCCGCAGGCGCAGGCCCTGCCCGGCCGCGATATCGCGGTGGGCCTGGTGGCCGTAGTCCTCCACCGCGAGGGTGCTCGCGCCGGCCGAGCGCAGCGCGCGGCTGATGCCGGCCAGCCCATGGGCGAAGCCGGCGCAGATGACGATGTGCGCCGGGTCGGCGGTTACTCCCCGCGCCCGGGCCAGGTAATCAGCCAGGGCCGCCCGCAACGGCGGGATCCCGCGCGGGTCCGGATAGCCGAGCAGGTGATCGGGGGTGGCCGCCAGGACCTTGCGGGCCGTCGCGAGCCAGGCCCGGCGCGGGAACGCGGACAGGTCGGGCACCCCGGCCCGCAGGTCGTGGCGGGGCATCGCCATCTCGGGGCGGGCGGCGGCCTCCGCGCCCGGATCGGGTGCCTGGCGCGGCGCGACCGACGTCCCCGACCCCGTGTGCGCGGTCAGCCAGCCCTCCGCGACAAGCTGGCTGTAGACCTCGGCGACCGTGTTGCGGGCGATGCCCAGGTCCGCGGCCAAGGCCCGCGACGACGGCAGCCGCGTACCCGGACGCAGGCGGCCGTCCCGGACCGCGCCGCGCAGCGCGCTCTCCAGCCCGGCCCGCACCCTGGTCCCGGAAAGATCCAGGTGCAGTTCGGCCCCGCTCAGTTCGGCCCCGCTCAGTTCGGCCCGCGTGACTCGCGGCGAGCCTTTGGCCCATGTTTCTGGCATAGAAATGGACCTTACCTTGGGCCGCTTGGCGCCATAGCGTCGGTGGTATGACGATCACGAACGAAACCACGCAGATCCCCGTCCGGCTGGCCTTCGACTCCTTCGCGGCCGGCTACTCCCGGGCGATGGCGCACCTGGACCAGGCCGCGACCAAGGAACTCGACAAGGCCGAGATCGACCCCAAGCTCCGCGAGCTGATCCGGATCCGCGCCTCGCAGCTCAACGGCTGCGCCTACTGCATCGACATGCATACCAAGGACGCGCGCGCCATCGGCGAGACCGAACAGCGCATCTACGGGCTCGCCGCCTGGCCGGAGACCCCGTACTTCACCCCGCGCGAGCGCGCCGCGCTGGCGTTCACCGAGTCGGTTACGCGCCTGTCCGACACGCACGTCCCGGACCAGGCGTACCAGGACGTGGCCGCGGAATTCAGTCCGCTCCAGGTCGCCGCCCTGGTCAGCCTTATCGTGACCATCAACGCCTGGAACGCCATCAGCGTCAGCACCCGCGCCTGGATCCCCGGCTCCTACGAACCGTAGACGTTCCCATGATCGCTAAGACTTTGCCCCCGGAAAACGGGGCCCGGGCTCAACGGGTCGTTGCAACGCTGCTTGTAGATGACCTTTTCGGTGGTCACGATATCCGGTGGCGAGCGGTGGCCGGGTGGGATTGTTCCTGGCCACGGACGACGTCGACGGTGACTATAACCGATGCGCGCTGGGATCTCATCCGGCCGAGCTGAGACGGGGCATGGGCCCGGTGCTGGTGAGCGGGGCCGGGTGGGGGCGCCAGCCTGGGCGCTGGGGGCGGCCGGGGAGGTTGATGCGGCCGCCGGCCCAGAGCAGTGCGGCCCACGGGTCGGATCCGGATAGCTCGGCGGAGGCTTGCGGGAAGATCCGGGCCAGGACGCGACGGCACACGTCGCGGGGCGGATCGAGGCTGAGGCCGAAGCCCTGGGCGATGTCGTTGCCGTGCAGCAGGGCCTCGTAGCAGCCCATCCCGGCGAAGCCCTCCGGGTCGGCCATCCCGGCCGGATGGTACGCACGGACGTGCGCGCGGGACGTGCGCACCATCGAGGCCAGGACCCGGCCGCCGGTGACGGCGAATTCCAGCACCTCGGCCGGGGAGGCGTCCTTCTCCGCGGTCGCGACGGCCCGGACGTAGCGGCCGGTGGGCTGGACCGCGAGCTGCCAGGCGTAGGACAGCAGGCAGTCACCGATGTGCTCGGCGGTATGCCAGCAATCCCATTCCAGGGTCCCCGCCCGCACCGACCAGTCCCGGTCGGTGATGGGCAGGAGCCCGCTCATCACGCATGAGATCACGCTGTCAAGGTCATCGGCGGTGACTGTCATGGTGCCTTCGAGCCTACGGTCATTACAGGCCGAGCACGAGCAGTTCACCAGGAGTCAGGATCTGCCCCCGATGTCACGGAGCCGGGCCTTGACGTCGACCTTGAGGACCTTCCCGACCTTCGACCGGGGCAGGTCGGGCCAGACCTCGACCTGCTTGGGCGCCTTCACGCTGCCCAGGCGTTCCTTGACGAAGGAACGGACCTCGGCCTCGGTCACCGACTGGCCGGGGCGGAGTTGCACGACGGCGGTGACGCGCTCGCCCCATTTCTCGTCGGGCAGCCCGATGACCGCACAGTCCTGCACGGCCGGGTGAGCCAGCAGGACCTGCTCCACCTCGGCCGAGTAGACGTTGAAGCCGCCGGTGATGATCATGTCCTTGGCGCGGTCGACGATGAACAGGTAGTTGTCCTCGTCGAGGTAGCCGATGTCCCCGGTGTGGTGCCAGCCGTACCGGGCGGCTTCCGCCGAGGCCTGCGGGTTCTTGTAGTAACCGGCCATGACCAGCGGGCCCCGGGCCACGATCTCACCGCGCTGGCCCGGGCCGAGCAGGTTGCCCTCGTCGTCCATGATCGCGACCGTGGTGAGCGGAGTGGGACGCCCGGCCGAGGACAGGCGCTCGGTGGCGAGCGATCCGTCGTCGCGGAAATGGTCGGCGGGCGCCAGGGTGGAGATCATCATCGGGGCTTCGGACTGGCCGAACAGCTGGCCCATCACCGGGCCGATCTTCGCCAGCGCCTCTTCGAGGCGGCTGGCCGACATCGGGGCCGCGCCGTACCACAGGCACTGCAGGTGAGAGGTGTCGGTCTCGGCGAGCCGGTCGTGGTCGAGGAGCATGTAGATCAGCGTCGGCGGCAGGAACGTGTGAGTGATCTTGTTCTTCTCGACCAGGGCCAGGAACTCGGTCAGGTCCGGCGTGGGCATGATGACGATCTCGCCGCCGAGCGTCATGACCGGGAAGCACAGCACGCCCGCCGCGTGGGTGAGCGGCGCGAGGGCCAGGTAGCGCGGGCGCGGGCGGAACGGGTAGCTCATCAGCGTCAGCGCGGACATCGTCTCGATGTTGTGGCCGGTGAGCATCACGCCCTTGGGGCGGCCGGTGGTGCCCCCGGTGCCGACCAGCATGACCATGTCGTCGGGAGGTTCGGCCTGCCAGGGTTCACCGGGCAGGTCGGCGAGCCACTGCCGGAACGGCGTGGCGTTCGGATGCTCGCCGTCGAGGCAGACCAGCGTGGTGAGTTTCGGCAGGTCAGCCAGGATCTTGGTAACCAGAGGGGCGAAGGCGGCCTGGAAGATGAGGCACGTGCAGTCGAAGAAGTCGAGCAGCTCGCGGTTTTCCGCCGCCTCGTTACGCGGGTTGACCGGGCACCACACCGCGCCGGCCCGGGAGATACCGAACACGCAGCTGAACGCGATCGGGTCGTTCGCCGACAAGATCGCGACCTTGTCGCCGGGACGCACCCCGGACCAGTCAAGCGCCCGGGCGATCCGCCAGGACAGCGCCTGGACTTCGCCGTAGGTCAGCGTGCGCCCGCCCGTGGTCAGGCAGGGTGCCTCCGTGCCCAGGGAGGCACCCTTGTCCAGGAAGTCGGTCAGGCGCACGCTGCTCTGTCTCCCTGCTTCTTGATCAGTGGTGGACGGTGAGGTCGGGCTCCATGACCAGGCCGAAGCTGCGCAGCACGCCGAGCAGCTCGCGGTGGCCGAAGGCCTGGCAGCCGGACGCGAAGCCGACCCGCTTGGGCGGCTGCTGGAGCAGCGAGTACGCCCCGTACGCCTGCATCAGCCCGGTCTGCTTGTAGTTGGAGTTGCCGTGGATCACGCAGTGCGCGCGGCCCAGCGGGCCGGAGGCGTGCACCGAGTCCAGCGAGGTGTTGATCCGGGTGGCTTCGCGCGGCGGCATCTGGTTCATCACGCCGGCCGCGCGAGCGGTCAGCACCCGGAGCTTCTCGTTTTCCGGCAGGCCCTCGATCTGCTCCAGGACCGCCGCGACGATCTGCGGGACGCCCAGCATGAGCGCGCGGTTGAACACCCCGCCCAGCACCTTGACGTTGGCCACCCGGGGGTCGCGCTTGAACCACACCGGGTGCGAGGTGCCGCCCCACGGCAGGGCCAGGCCGGTCTCGTGCTGGCCCGGGACCACTACGTCGTACAGGCCGACGTCGGCGGGCCATTCGACGTAGGAGTTCTGCTCCAGGTAGTACGCCTTGGACAGGGCCGCGTTGACGAGGATCGTCCGGGTCGAGGCGATGGTCGGCATGCCCTTCCAGAAGACCAGGATGTCGAGCGTGTCCACGCCCGGCTTCTCCAGGCAGAGCTGGGCCGCGATCTCGCCGGTGGTGTACATCTGGGCGATGCCCGGGGCGAGCAGCAGGCCCTTGGCGGCCATCCGCCGGCCGTAGTCCTCGTCGCAGGTGATCAGCCAGTCCTGCTCCCCCGTGGTGTCCAGGTAGTGGCAGCCGGTGGCCAGGCAGGCTTCGACGACCTCGCGGCCGTACTGGGCGAACGGCCCGACGGTGTTGCAGACCACGCTGGCGCCCTGGAACAGTTCGGTCAGCGGCTGGACGTCGTGGGCGACCTCGACGATCTCGTGCTCTACCGTGTCGATACCGGGGACCTTGTCCAGCGCCTCGGCGATGCGCGCCTTGTCGCGGCCTGCGGCGACGAAGGGCACGTTGAACTCGCGCAGGTACTCGCAGATCAGGCGGCCGGTGTAGCCGGAGGCGCCGTAGACGATGACGGGCTTGGTCATTTGTTCTCTGTCCTTCCTGTGGCCTTCCTGGAGTCACATGCCCATGCCGCCGTCGACGGGCAACCCGGCGCCGGTGATGAAACGCGCCGCGTCGGAGGCGAGGAAGACCACGGCGTCGGCCATGTCCGCGACCTCACCGAGGCGGCCCTGCGGGGTAAGCCCGACCACGGCACCGACAGCCTCGGGCACGCTCGGGAACAGGCCGAGGGTCACCACGTCCTGGGCGAGCTGGTTGCCCATCTCGGTCGGGACCAGGCCCGGGTAGATGCAGTTCACCCGCACGGCGTAGCCGAGCTTGCCGGATTCCATGGCGGCGACCCGGGTCAGCCGGTCGACCGCGGACTTGGTCGCGGAGTAGACGGCGATGCCGGGGAAGGCGATGGTGGCGGCGACCGACGCGATGTTGACCACGGCGCCGCCGCGGCCAGCCGGCCCGCCGGGGCGCATGACGCGGAAGGCGTGCTTGATGCCGAGCGAGGTGCCGAGGATGTTGACCTCGAGCATGCGGCGGATCTCGTCCGGATCCAGGTCGACGATCAGCTGGGTGATCTCGACGCCGGCGTTGTTGACCACGATGTCCAGGCCGCCGAGCTCGGCGATCGTGCCCTCGACGGCCCGCTCCCAGCTCCGGTCGTCGGTCACGTCCAGCGGCAGGAACGCCGCGTCGCCGCCGGCCTTCTTGATCGCGTCGGCGGTCGCCTCGCCGAGTTCTTCGCGGATGTCGCCGATGACGACGGCCGCGCCGGCCCGCGCCAGCGCCTCGGCCATCCCGGCGCCGAGCCCGCGCGCCCCGCCGGTGACCAGGGCCTTGCGTCCGGTCAAGTCGAACACACTCATCGGGCATCTCCTCCTTGAGACGGCGCTTTCCTGGGTCGGCGGTGCGACGTAGGTCACACTGCCACGAAATCTGGACAGTCGTCAAGACTTCCTTGGACACTTGTCAAGTTTTTTCTGGGCGGCGGGCGCTGGCCGAGATACAGTTGGTTCGGGCCCGCAGGGCGCGGGCGTTTTCGTGAGCTGACAGGAAGCTTTTGCCGTGACGGACGTGGCCCATGTGGCCAGTGAGGCTGACGTGGGTGATGAGCCTCGCGTGACCGAGACGAACCGGGAGCGGGTCTCGCGGCGGCAGGTCGACAAGTTCGCCGAACGCCGGGCGCAGCTGGCCGATGCCGCGCTGCAGACGCTCGCGGAACTCGGCTATGCCCGCACCAGCCTGCGCGAGATCGCGCAGAATTCCCAGTTCTCCCACGGCGTGCTGCACTACTACTTCAGCGACAAGGAAGACCTGATCACGCACTGCGTGCGCCAGTACGAAGCCGCTTGCGTGACCCGCTACGACGAGATCGTGGCGACCGCCTCGTCGGCGGAAGAGCTCAAGCGGGAGTTCAGCACGGCGATGGCGCAGACGCTGCGGACCGACGCGCCGATGCACCGGCTCTGGTACGACCTGCGGAACCAGAGCCTGTTCGAGGAGTCGTTCCGCGCCGACGTGCTGGAGATCGACCAGCGTCGCGAGGAGATGATCTGGCGGGTCATCAGCCGGTATGCCTCGTTCACGGGTTTTCAGGTGGCCCTGTCTCCGGGTGCGGCGTACGCCGTCCTCGACGGGCTGTTCCAGCAGGCGCTGCTGCACCATCTCGCCGGAAACCAGGAGGCGGCCGAGGATCTGCGGGCCAACGTGGTACGCGTCCTGGACACCCTAGAAGTCCGCGAGGCATCTGCCTGATGGCCCGCCGATGGCAAGGCCGCTCCCAAGCCGCGCCACCCCAGGGGGCCGGCATCGCTATCACCCGCGTTTACCTGGATGATCCCTCGGGCCGGGTGATGTCGCGTCGAGCCCTTGCGGGCAGGCTTATACCCGCACGCACAAACGACCTGGATCGCCGGCGTTCTGCGGGTGCCGAAATTTCGCGGCGCACCGCGCAGGTGATTTCGGGGAGAGCGAGATGGGATGACGATCAACACCGGATCGGCGGAGCCTGCCCCCCTATCGGAGGACACTCGGCTGCAGTCGCGGGAGGCGAGACGACGGCAGCACGTGATCACGCTCGTCATGCTGGCCGCGGCGGCCCGTACGGCGGTGGATAAGCGCACCCTGGCGGCCGTAGTCGTGCTCGCGATAGGAGTGGCCGCAGCGAAAGGGATGGCAAGTGAGCGCGGTATGCCCGGCCTGGACTGGTACCGGGCTCAAGGGCAAAGAAAGAG
>JBKQQQ010000940.1:0-7617 GCA_052144275.1 Streptosporangiaceae bacterium | reverse complement strand
GGTGCCGTACAGAAGGCGCGGGTGTTCATCTTCGTCCCCCATCCATTACGGGCCGGATAGGCCGTACGCGAACACCCCGTCAGCGGTCCCCGCACACAACCGCCTGGGATGAGTGATTGGCCGTCATGATAGCCATTGGGTCTGGCGATGGCAGGTTAACTGGCGAGTACATTTTTATTTCGTAATATGTTGTAGGCGATCGCAATGTGACTGGAGGGGAAAAACAGGTAGACGCAGACGTAGCGGATCACCGGGCACATCGCGCCTTTGGCTCGTCGTCCCGCCTGCGTGCGTGGCCCCTACGCGTGCGGCGGCCCGGTGCCGTCCAGGCGGTCCGCGCACGACACCGGCCGTCTCGCAGGCCTGGCAGGAAGCACTCGTACTTGGCCCAGCGCAATTTCACCCTGGTTTATTACTGCGGTATAGGAGCCTTTATGCGGATCGACCCGATCGTCATAAACGGCCACCGGAAATGGCCATGGAGCGGCACCCGGCACATGTGCTTTCCCTCGCCGCTTCGCCGCTTCGCCGATTCACAGCAGTGGCAATCGAATTTAAGGCGGCCGGGCTGGCGGGTGGGTGCTGGTGTTCAGGAGTCTGTGGTCGGCTGTGATGGTGGGGTCAGGTCGGGGTCGCCGATGGCCAGGGCGCTGGCCAGGTGCACGGCGTCGGCGCCCCGCAGGGCGCAGGTGCGGGCCAGTTGCCCGGCGCGGCGTTCGACGGCTGCGGTCAGTTCGACCGAGCGTACCGCGGCCCAGTATTTTCATGATTTACCGGTCGGTGCCTGTTCCGTAGATTGGGCTTAGGCGGATGCGGTCGGCCGCCGGTGCCACCGAGTGCGGTCATGAGGGGCAGGTGCGATGCCGGACATCCTTTCGATCTATGCGCAGAGCCAGCCGGGCAAGCTTGGCGTCATTGACGACAGGCCGGGCGGGACTGTCGTTATGTGGACGTACGCCGAGCTTGACGCGCAGTCGAACCGGGTAGCGAACCTGCTGCTGTCCCTGGGGGCCGGGCCGGGCAAGAAGGTCCTGTGGTGCGGGCCGAACTCGCCCGAGGTCGTGGCGGTCATGAGCGCCACGAGGAAGATCGGCGCGGTCGCCGTGCCGCTGAACTACCGGCTGACGCCGGAGGAGGCGCTCTACGTCATCAACCACAGCGATGCCGAGGTCGCCTACGTGGACTATGAGCACGCACCGATGTTCGCGTCGCTTCGCGGCCAGCTGGACAAGGTTCGGCACATCATCGTGGTCGGCGGCCCGGCCCCCGATGGGATGCTGGCCGACGCCGACATCGCGGCCGCGCCGGCCGGAGCGTCCGACCTGGGGGAGGCGGCCGGCTCGGGCGGGACGATGATCTATACCTCCGGCACGACCGGCAAGCCGAAGGGCGCGGTCCGGGCCGGCCCCCCGGATCCGGAAGTCCTCGCCGCCTTGCTGAACCTGTTCGGCTATCGCCCCGACGACATCTACATCACCTCTGGCCCGCTGTACCACAGCGGCCCCAGCGCGTTCATGGGCGCTGGCCTGCTCTACGGCCAGACGATCATCGTGCAGCGCAAGTTCGACGCCGGGGACTGGCTGCGGCTCGTGGACACGTACAAGGCGAGCTCGACGTTCTCCGCGCCCGCGCTGGTCCGGATGATCTGCGCGTTGCCCAGGGAGGTCAAGGACCGCTACGACCGCTCCTCCATGCGCGTCATGGTGGCCAACGCGGCACCGTGGAGCTACGCGCTCAAGCAGCAGTACGTGGCGGACTTCCCGCCCGGGTCGCTGTTCGAGGTCTACGGGTCGACCGAGCTCGGCGTGGACACGGTGCTGATGCCCGAGGACCAGATGCGCAAGCCAGGATCCTGCGGCAAGCCGGCTCCCGGCATCGAGATCAGGCTGTTCGACGACGACGGCAACGATGTCACCGGTACCGGACCGGACCATCCCGGCGAGGTTTTCGTGCGATCCAAAGGCGCGTTCGACACCTACTACAAGAACGACGCCAGTTATGAGTCGAACAGCCGCGGCGACTTCCATACGGTCGGTGACGTCGCGTACTGGGACGACGAGGGCTACCTGTACATCTGCGACCGCAAGACCGACATGATCATCTCCGGCGGCATGAACATCTACCCCGCCGAGATCGAGGCGGCGCTGGAGCAGCATCCCGAGATCTACGACGTCGCGGTGTTCGGGATCCCGTCGGACGAGTGGGGCGAGGTCGTACACGCGACGGTCGTGCGGTCGCCGGGATCGTCGCTGACCGCCGAGGAGATCACGGCGTTCGCGCGCGAGCACCTGGCCAGTTACAAGGTGCCGCGGTCGGTGGACTTCATGGACGAACTGCCGCGGACCGGATCGGGCAAGCTCCTCAAGCGCCAGCTCCGGGCACCCTACTGGGCCGACCGGACCGCCCAGGTCGGATAGGACGCGAGGCGCGGTCTTGTCACCCGGGGCGTCACCGGTCCTGCGAACCCGTCGGTCAGTGCGGCGCTCCGCCTTGCGCTCCATCCGCCGGGCCCGGCCGAGTGTGCGCTGTCGGCGTGAGTGCCGCAGCTGCTCAGCTAGTGCCAGCTTGCTGCGAGTCCGCCCTCACGCAACATCAGAGTCAAGAGGATCCGCACCCGAATTCAAGCCGCGGTCCGCAGATGCAGGCGCCTCCGGCCGGCGGGACATGCTCCTGGCTCTCGGCCTTCGCGGGCTGGCAGGCGAACGTGATTCGGTTATGCTGCCGGTGCCGGGTTATGGCGATCCGGCCCCATGCGGCGGCGTGCCAAGCAGCGCGAGGGAGTGCCCATGCCTCACCGGGTGGTCGTCATCGGCGCCGGATTCGGCGGGATCGGCATGGCGATCGCGCTCAAGCAGGCGGGCATCGAAGACTTCGTCGTGCTGGACCGGGCCGATGACCTCGGCGGAACGTGGCGCGATAACAGCTATCCGGGGCTGGCCTGCGACGTGCCGTCGCACTTGTACTCGTTCTCGTTCCGGCCCTGGCGCTGGAGCCGGCGTTTCCCGCCGCGCGAGGAGATCCTGGCGTACCTGCACGCGCTGGTGGCCGAGCACGGGCTTGGCCCGCACCTCCGTTTCGGCTGCGGGGTCACGGCGGCCGAGTTCGACGAGCTCCGCGCGGTCTGGGACCTCACGCTCGACGATGGCGGCACCCTGCAGGCGGCCGCGGTCGTCTGCAGCGTCGGCCAGCTCGGCCGTCCCGCCCTTCCCGATATCGCCGGCCGGGACGAGTTCGCCGGCCCCTCGTGGCATTCCGCCCGCTGGAACCACGATGTCGACCTGGCAGGCCGGCGTGTGGCTGTCGTCGGCACCGGGGCCAGCGCGATCCAGTTCGTGCCGGAGATCGCCAAGGTCGCTGGCCACGTTGACGTCTACCAGCGCAGCGCCCCGTATGTGCTGCCCAAGTTCGACCGGCCGTACCGGGACGCCGAGCAGGTGTTCTACGACCGCGTGCCCGTGGTGCGCAAGGCCGACCGGCTGCGCATCTTCCTCTACGGCGAGCTGCTCACCAGCGGCTTTGTCCTGTCGCCGAAGATGCTGGCCGGGCCGATGGCGCTGTGGCGCCGCCAGCTCCGCTCGCAGATCGCCGATCCTGAGCTGCGCGCCAGGTGCGTCCCTGACTACGTGATGGGCTGCAAGCGGGTGGTGTTCTCCAACGACTGGTACCCGGCGCTGGCCCGGCCGAACGTCGAGCTCGTCACGGACCGGATCGAGCGGATCGTCCCGGACGGGGTGGTCACCGCCGGCGGCACGACCCGCACCGCGGACGTGATCATCTACGGCACTGGCTTCAAGGCGGTGGAGTTCCTCGCGCCGATGCTGGTGTCCGGCCTGGGTGGCCGGCGGCTGCAGCAGGCCTGGCAGGACGGGCCGCAGGCCTACCTCGGCATCACGGTTTCCGGGTTCCCGAACTTCTTCATGCTCTACGGGCCTAACACCAACCTCGGCGGCAACTCGATCATCTACATGCTCGAAGGGCAGATCGGCTACGTTCTCGGCGCGGTCCAGGCGCTCGAGGCCGAGCACCTGGCCTGGCTTGACGTGCGCCCCGACGTGCAGGACGCGTTCAACTCCTGGGTTCAATCAGCGAGCCGAACGTCGGTTTGGGAGAGCGGCTGTCACAACTGGTACACCACGGCCTCCGGGCGCAACACCAACAACTGGCCCGACCATACGTTCATGTACCGGTACCGGGTCCGGCGCTTCGACCTTGCCGCGTACCAGGTCATGCCGCAACGGCCGGCCATGGCCGGTACCAGCGCGGCATGACCGCCCGACGCGCTCCCCGGGGCCTGCGCGTGCCGCCTGCGGTCATGCGCCTCGGGGTGCGGCAGCTCGGCAGGCGCTGCCTCGACCCGGCTCTGCCCTGGCCGGTGCAGCGTACGCGGCTGGACCAGCTCACCAGGATCTCCCTGCTGCCACGCGGCACCACGGTCGCCGAACAGGCCATAGCCGGGGTGCGCGCCCACGTGGTGTCCTCCCGGGCAGCGGGTTCGCAGCTAACGGTGATCCACTTTCACGGCGGCGGCTATTGCCTCGGCTCGGCGCGCCAGGCGCGGTCGTGGGCGGCGCACCTGAGCGCCCAGACGGGCTGCCGGGTCGTGCTGCCCGAGTACCGCCTGGCCCCTGAGCATCCCTATCCGGCGGCGCTGGAGGACGCCCGCGCGGTGCTGAAAACGCTGTCCGGCGAGGCCGAGCCGGGCTCGGTGGTGGTGTCGGGCGACTCGGCCGGCGGGGGACTCGCCCTAGCGCTGGTCCTGCGGTTGCGCGACGAGGCCCAGGAGCTGCCGGCCGGCTGCATCCTGCTGTCGCCGTGGCTCGACCTCGGCCGCGACCGCCGGGCCGTCCCGGACCTGGTGCGCCGGGACGTCCTGCTCAACCCGGACTGGCTCGACGCCTGCGCCCGCGCGTATGCCGACCCGTCCGCCTGGGCCGAACCCTCGGTCTCCCCGTTGAGCGCCGCGCACGTCGGGCTGCCGCCGCTGCTGATCCAGGCCGGGACCGACGAACTACTCGCCCCAGACGCCGAGCTGCTGGCCGCCAGCGCTTCGGCCGGCGGAGTGGTCGTGACATACACCCGGTGGCCGCGCATGTGGCACGACTTCGCACTACAGCCCGGTCTGCTCGCCGCTGCCGACAGCGCGCTGGCGCAAGCATCCTGGTTCGTCCGCAAGGTGACCGCCAGCTCAGGATCTGGGCCATGACGGAGTCCGGCTCGCCGGGACCAGCGCCCTCGCCTGCTGCGCTGCATGATCTGCCGGCCACGAGCGACGAGAGGCGAGCAGCGGGGAAGGCCGCCCGGAAACGGGCTCGACGGGGCGCGCTGGGTTACTGGGCCGAGGAGGAGCGCGGGCACGACGCGCTGAAGACGATCCTGGCCCAGAACCAGATCCGGGTTCCCGACCTGGTTCCCATCCGGCATCAACGCATGGCGGCCTCTGCCTGGAATTACTACCGGGGTGCCGCAGCGGTCATGGCTGGCGACCTCGCGTCCCAGCCCAGCAGCGGGCTGCTGGTGCAGTTGT
The DNA here is from genome assembly GCA_052144275.1 of Streptosporangiaceae bacterium. Taxonomy (GTDB): domain Bacteria; phylum Actinomycetota; class Actinomycetes; order Streptosporangiales; family Streptosporangiaceae; genus Palsa-504. The sequence goes on along the minus strand of JBKQQQ010000940.1, from coordinate 2,093 downwards.
GCGGTGACGCCCACATACTGAACTTCGGCCTGTGGGCCACGCCGGAGCGGAACTTGTCGTTCGACCTGCGCGACTTCGACGAAACTCACCCCGGCCCGTTCGAGTGGGACATCAAGCGCTTTGCCGCCAGCGTCGTGGTAGCAGCGCGGGAGAACCGGATCAAGCCGGCCCGGGCCGCTGCCGCGGTAACCGCCGGCGTGGAGGCCTATTGCAGGCGCATGCGCCGGTACAGGATGATGCCCGAGCTCGACATCTGGTATGACAGCATGCACGTCGACAGCCTGACCAGCTACTTCGAGCCGGCCGACCGCGGGCGGGTCTCGATCCACATTGAGAAGAAGCGGAAACGCCGCACCAGCCGCGGAGCGTTCGCCAAGCTCACGACGATGACGCACGGGCGGCCCCGGATAACCGAGGATCCGCCGATCCGCGTCACGATCGGGGACGACGAGCAAGCCGACCTGGTCGACCACCTTCTCGCCGGGTACCGGCTGACCCTGCAGGAGGACCGGCGGAGCCTATTCGACCGGTTCACCGAGGTCGATATGGTCCGCCAGGTGGTGGGGGTAGGCAGCGTGGGGATGCAGGTCTACCTGGTGCTCTTCGAGGGCCGCACTGGAGCCGACCCGTTGTTCCTGCAGGTCAAGCAGGCCGGGCCGTCGGTATATGAGGCTCACACCCAGCCCAGCCGCCACGACAACCACGGTGCCCGGGTGATCAACGGCAAACGGCTGATCCAGAGCGCCACCGACATCTTCGTGGGCTGGGGCTCGCTCCGCGGCAAGGACTATTACGTGCGGCAGTTCCGCGACATGAAGATCATTCCGACCACCGAGCTGATCGCCCCCCGCCTCGTCGAGTTCGCTACCGCATGCGGCGAGACACTCGCCCGCGCCCACGCCCGCACCGGCGACCCGGTGGCCATCGATAGCTACATCGGCAAGGGCCCCAACTTCACCGCCGCGATCGGCCGGTTCGCCCGCCAGTACGCCGATCAGAACGAGCGAGACCACGCCCAGCTCGTCAGCGCCATCGAGGCCGGCACCGTCGAGAGCCTGCCAGGCTGAAAGCGGCATGACAGCGCGCGTCCGTGCGCCATCACGGCCCGGGCTTATCGCTGTGCATGTCCGCGCTCCTGCGGCGCCTTTCCCTTCGCACGAGCTGCCGGCCTTACGACGCCGGACCGATAAGGTCCCATTTGTTGCCGGCGATGTCGAGGAACACGGCGACGTGGCCGTAAGGCTCGGTGCGCGGTGCCGTGAGGAACTGCACGCCCGCGGATGCCATTCGCGCGTACGCGACGTCGAAGTCCTCGACATGGAGGAAGAAACCTACCCGCCCGGCGGCTTGCTTCCCGACGGTGGCGGCCTGGTCTTCGCCGTCAGCCCGCGCGAGCAGCAGGCCGGTCACGGCACCGGGTGGCCGGACTACCACCCACCGCTTGGGACGCCCGTCGTTGGTCCGGGCAGGAGAGTCCTCCACGAGCTCGAAGCCCAGTACGTCCACGAAGAAGCTGATGGCCGGGTCGTATTCCCTGACCACGATGGTGATGAGGCCGAGATGCACGGCGCCAGCATAGGAGACCGGCCTGGCTTCCGTTCCGCGCGCGGCCCGGCCCCGCAGGACGGGCCGGTGCTGCGCCGGAGGACCTCGCGGCTCGGGATCGACGCGACCGGCCAAGCCGAGCTGACGACACCACGCCAGCGGTCTGAAGCGGGGCGGGGGAAGAGGACGTGACCTGGCTTGGGTAGGCGGCCAGTCGTCACGCTGGTCGCGCGGCTACTCTTCGGGCATGAGGTAGATCGGCCAGGGCGTGACGAAGGCGAAGGCGGGGTCCGGTGTCACCGTGTGGGCAAAGGGGTAATGCGATGGAGCCTGCGGGCGCCTGCGACCGGCACTGGACCCGGACGCTGGCGGCGGTCGCGGTGGCCGCCGTCTTCCCCCGCCGGCGGTTCCTGCCCGGCGCCGTCGCGCTGGCGATGGTGGTGGCCCGGTGAGCTCTCGCTTCGATGCGGTGGTGGCCGGCGCCGGGCCTGCCGGCAGCATCGCCGCGCTGGTGCTGGCCCGGTCCGGTGCCCGGGTGGCGCTCGCCG